>CAIOLH010000195.1 GCA_903859115.1 uncultured Opitutia bacterium
AGGCGAGAGTTTTCATTTTAGAAGACCTTGGCTGACCATCATTTGGAAGGTTGGATAAATAATCGGCAAGGCGACATTTTTAATATCACTGTGCAACCAGCGCTGTTTTTGTGAAGGTTTTTCATGTCCCGCCGTCGGCCATTGTGTGGTGCTTCTTCCCAGAAGCTCTAAGTCATAGTTAAACTTAACTTGATCGTTTAAACTCATGACCCCCGTGGCATAAGTCATGGCCGGTATTCCCCGAGCCAAGAGATCATAAATAACCTTAGGTTCTGCAGCCTTTATGGACCCGATATTTTTCTGAGTACTTTGAATTTCCCGTTCCGAGAAATAATCAAAGAAGGGCTTGTTAATTAAACGTGAATTAGAAATCGTGCGTGCCTGGCTCGGCGTGTACTTAACTTTAGAGCCCTCGTTTGCGTCAGCCCACAACCACCAGTCATCGTTGAAGGCCCAGCCGGCCTGACGTCGATCCATAAAGACGCTAGCCACTGAACTGTACCACGAGAGGCCTTTGATTAATTCTTGGTATTTCCAGGCATTGTCCGAAAAGTTAAATCCTTGGCTGAAGACTAATTTTACAATCGAGGCTTCGGTGACGCTATTGGCTTTAGCGATAACTTCATCACCTCCCGAGTAAAAGTTTGAGACGATTTTTTGAGATTTGTTAAATTGATTACGCCAAGTTAACTTCGAGCGTGCATCACTTGCTGGAAATAGCTCATTCCAGTAACTGGCATAGAGATTATTATCATATTTTCTCCAATTTAATTCCGTCATATTTTGTCGCTGGGTTAGTGTACTGCAATTATTTGAATATGCTTCAGTAGGTATCGCAGCGTTGATGGCGAGGTAGGATTGCACGCCTAGATTGCCTCTTTGAATGGCATTACCGACCACGGCATTACCTAGACTATGACCAGCTAAGGTGATGGGTCCATCGACGAAACTCAGTAGTTTTTTAGCTAAAGCATCCCCCGTTTGAAAGGCTCGGAAGACGGCTTCGTGGTAGTCGGGTGCAGTGTCTCCACGCCAAGTTGTCCCGATGAATCGAGCCTGACTGCCTGACACGTAAAACCTCTTAAACATTTCATTGTTCCATCCTCGGGCTTGTTGGGCGCTTACATGAAAGCCGTGAACAAACACAAAGTATTTTTTGCTATTCTGACTATCGGGCCATCCTGTCGGAATATCAATTTCTGTGGCGCGACCATAATTTGCAGGACTGTCGCTAATCTTTTTTCCATCATAAGTGGTTACGGCGTCGCGTAAATTGACATGCCGATACATGCGCTCAACGTCGTCCAGGTGTAATGGCAGTGATATTTCTAAGCACTTTTTTCCAGCTTTCTCGATCTTGAACACTAAAGGTGCCCGAGTTTCTTTTCGTCCTTCAACCATAATAATTACCTCACCGTTATTTATCATTCTTAAGATTTGTGACTCCGATAGTTCAATGAATGAGTGGATGGGATGTACTTCGGCCTGTGACCACGATTGATTAAAGGTATCACCATAAATATCGGAATTTACCTTTTGATTAAAACTTCCTGCATTACTTGCATTCAGTCCGGTAAAAACGATATTCACCGCGCCGTCGGCCTGACTTAAAATATACCGAGTTTGTCCATCGGGTGGATACGCCTTGATTGCTTCAGCAAAATTTAGACTTACAGGAAAGAAGTCGATGAGATCCCGCAGTGAATTAATTTTTTGATCATTGAAATCAGCTTCGCTTGAAAGGGTGGTACTCCAGTCGTTTCCACTAAATTCTGTATTATCGTTGTCATTATTAATCCAAAAATAAAAGGGCACATTACCGTGCGGACCTTCCCCGGCCGCGATTTTTCCATCCCGATTTAAATCTACATTAAAGCCGGCCCTTAGCAGATAAATATCATCAATAAAAACGGGCGAAGCTTCTCCGCTATTAGGTGAGATTGATAACCACAAGTGTTGCCCTGCATCGGTAGTATTAATTCTAAACTCTGTAGAAATGTCTTCCCACTGTTCA
>CAIOLH010000196.1 GCA_903859115.1 uncultured Opitutia bacterium
ATAAGCACTAATTACTTAGCGATTAAGTCGTATTCTTCGGCGCCCGTTACGGTCACGTCGGCGAATTCACCGACATTGAATTTCTTCGGGATCTTAACGATACCGTCGATGTCCATGGCGTCACCTTCGCTGCGACCCACTCCTGGTTTTTCGACGAGCACACGGATTTTACGACCGACAAAGCGTTCACCGCGTTCTTTAGAGAGACGTTGCAAAAGAGTCATCGCACGAGCGTAACGCTCTTCTTTTACTTCTTGAGATAAATGTCCCTCCATTTTGGCGGCCTTAGTTCCTTCTTCTTGAGAATATTTAAAAATACCTACGCGATCGAATTGTGTGTCTTCGAGGAACTTGAGAAGTTCGACAAAATCCTCTTCGGTTTCGCCAGGGAATCCGACAATGAAAGTAGTGCGAATCGCCATGTGGGGTGCGCCTTGACGCATTCTCTTAATTAAATCGCGAATATAGTCTCCGCTTGTTTCACGCTGCATCGCGGTTAACATTCTGTCTGAAATATGTTGTAAGGGAATGTCGACGTAACGAGCGACGTGTTTCGACTTCGCGATAGTCTCGATAAGTTCATCGCTCCAGTGAGCTGGGTGAGTGTAAAGTAAACGGACCCAGAAATCGCCTTCGATGGTATCGAGTTCTCTGAGTAACGAGGCCAATGATTCACCCTTGGAGGAGTCGACTTTACTGCGTGGATTAGGTCTTTCTTCGGACCAGCGATCCATGCCGAAGTAGGTCGTATCTTGAGAAATTAAATTTAATTCTTTCACACCTTCTTGAACGAGTTTCTGAGCTTCTTTAACGACGGACTCGACGGTGCGGCTGCGATGGCGTCCGCGAATGCGAGGAATAATACAGAATGTACAAGGGTGATTACAGCCTTCAGCGATTTTAATATACGCCGTATGTTTAGGAGTCAGACGAAAACGTGGTGTATCGTAGTCGGGAATAAAAGTAGTAACCTTAGACACGAACTCAGTCATCCCAGCCAGACCACCCATGACTTTTTCGATCACGGGTACAATGTTCGTGACTTGATCGAGTCCAATAAAGGCATCGACCTTGGGTAATTCAACGCGACCTTTGATTCCTTCAACAACAGGCAGGGCGCCTTGGTAGCGTTGTGACATACAACCGGCGACAATGAGCTTTTGATTTTTCTTACGAGCGGTAGCCTTACCGTCACTCATTTCATAAATCGCTTCTAACGCTTCATGTTTTGAAGCGTCGATAAAAGAACAGGTATTAACGATGACGACGTCGGCTTCGGCGGCATTACTGGTCATGGACATCCCCGCCTTGGCGAGGTGACCAATCATGATTTCAGAATCGATAAGATTCTTGGCACAACCGAGCGATACGAGTCCTACTTTTACAGACATTCTGACACAAAGAGCAAAGATTTCAGAGAAAGCAACCTTGTAGCCGATTTAGAGGCTTAACCAGGCTTCAGCAGGGATTTCTTGGGGTCTGGCTAGTGAGGTAAGACCGAACTCTGGCAACCGCTCAAGCCAGCGAGTGACGTCAGCTTGATTGGGGAAAAGCTTCTTGGCCGACGAACCGACCTGCTTGCGACGTTGGGTAAATAATCCACGCGCCACTTCTTTGGCTCTGGCACTCAATCGACGAGGATGATCTCTGCGACGTAAAACTAAAAGACAGGAGTCAACTTTAGGTGGAGGATTGAATGACTGACTTGGAACCGGATGAACTTTGATTTTTTCGAAAGCGAGAGCGACTTGGATGGTGACAGCTGACCAATGTGCGGTGCCGACATCAGCCGTTAGTCGCTCCGCCGCCTCACGTTGTAACATCAGTACCATGATAGATGGATGTGGCCCACCGCAGATAGCATCAATCCACGGCGTGGATATCGCATAAGGAAGATTTGCAACGACTTTGAATGTACCGTCTTCTCGATTTTGTAAATCTGCAAAAGGCTTATCAACTGCATCTCCTTCGATGAGAAAAAAGGTTTTGGGCCAACGTGACTTCAGGGTTTCGTCTAAATGGAATAACATCGTGCGATCGGCTTCAATCGCATGAAGCTCCACGCCCGCTCCGAGAAGGGTACGACTTAATGTTCCTAAACCAGGTCCAACTTCTAAAATACAGTCTCCTGATTTAATTTCTGCTAATTCCAAAGATTTGCGGACGATATTCCCATCGACTAAAAAGTTCTGTCCTAACCATTTTTTGGGCATGTGTGACAACTGTGCGAGCAGGTCACGCGTTTCACCCAATGATAAAGGGCCATCGTTCATTATCCGCGAAATGATTTAAGCAAGGCGGCAGGGTTTTCCGCACGCATTAAAGACTCTCCCACCAATAAAGCATGAGCGCCGGCTTTGCGCATTCTTGCTGCATCTTCGGCTGTTTTAATTCCGCTCTCGGCTACTTTGAGAATGGAAGAGGGCATCTGCGGTATCACACGTTCCGCAAAATTTAAATCGATTTGGAATGTGGAAAGGTTTCGATTATTCACTCCCACCATGTTGGGGTTATGTTTAAGAGCCCGTTCTAATTCGAATTCATCATGCACCTCGAACAGGGTGTCGAGTCCCGCTAATTGGGCGGCGGCGTGAATAGGTTTAATTTCTTCGTTGGTAAGACCACGGACAATAATTAAAATACAACGGGCGCCGGCTTGGGCGGCTTCTAAAACCTGAAAAGGATGCACCATGAAGTCTTTACGAATGCAGGGTAGGGGCTGTGCACTTTTGGACTGATCAGTCACCACGTCGATTAAGTCCTGTAGCTTACCATTGAAGTATTTTGTTTCGGTCAAAACCGAGAGACACTCGGCTCCCGCTTGGGCATAAAGTCTGGCTTGTTCGACGGCGTTGACCCCATTTTTAATCACCCCGACGCTGGGTGAGGCTCGCTTAACTTCTGCAATTACCGTAATATGATTCGGGTTATTAAGTGCATCGCGAAAACCACGTGACATATTTCGACCACTAAAGGCGGCGAACTCTTGGTCCGTAACCGAACGAACGTAAGGCTGAATTTCCTTACGCTTGGCGTCCATAATTTCGGTTAACTTATCCATTCCTCTAACGAAACCACCAAAAGCATTCTGGCAATCGTTTTGACTCTGAGGGCAGAACTGACTCCATCGGAGCATGCAAGGAATTGACCGATTAATCACCACAACAGCCAAACTACGGGCCCCCGATGGGTGCCCCTGGGACCGCGAACAGACTCACCGTAGCATCTGCGACGCACTGGTCGAGGAGGTTGCCGAAGTCCTCCAGGCAATTGATAACAATGACGTACCCAATCTCCGTGAGGAATTAGGTGACTTACTTTTTCACGTTGTGCTTCACTCGCAGATGGCTGCTGAGGCTGGACAATTCAACTTTGATGACGTGGCCAACGAAGTAAACGAGAAGATGATTCGTCGCCATCCACATGTCTTTGGCGATGGCAATAAACTAGGAGACAGTGCAGCAGTCATTCAGCAGTGGGAGCAGATTAAATTAAAAGAGAAGGGCAATCGCCCCGTAACACTTTTCAAAGATTTACCGCCGGCGCTAAACTCGATCTTGATGGCTCGTGATGTCTGGAAACAGATTCATAAGAAAAATCTAAATACTGGGAACTTAGTGGATCGTAAAAATATTGATGATAACCAAGCGAAACTTTCAGAAGCAGCAGCTGGAAAAAAACTCTTCGAGTTAATTGCTGCATGTCGTAATGCAGGCATTGATCCAGACTCCGCCCTGCGTCGCTTTACGCAAAACGTGAAAGACGATGCGGAAAAGAATAACGCCAAACAGGCCTAATCATGTCTTCGGTTGAGCCCATCGTTGTTCATGTCGCCGGACGTGATGTAGAAGTTTGGCCCAAAATCTCTGAGCGCTCAACGAGAGTAAAATTATCGGTTAAGCCTGGCCCTAAGATTGTTTTATCCTACCCACCGCATACCTCTCATCGGGCGGTATTAGCTTTTTTAAATGACCAGATTCCTTGGTTGGAACAGGCACTCAGTAAAACCCGTGCGACCCAACCACATCTTTTAAAGCATTTTTCAAAATTTAATTGGGTTACCATCGATGATCGCATGATGAGTCTACAAATTAAAAACGGTGGGCGCACTTTAGTTCAGATTAACCATGAAACTGAGACAGTAGATTTAACTTTGCCGAAAGATATCGAAGAACAAGCTGCACTACGTGCGACACGTAGATTGGCTGAGACAGGTCTGAATTTGGCGGTCAGTAGGTTGGCTAAAAAAACAAAGGTAACCGTAGGCGCCGTCAGTGTGCGCGATCAAACTTCGCGATGGGGTTCTTGTTCTAGCACCGGTACGCTTTCTCTTAACTGGCGGCTTATTTTACTACCTCCTCTCATTCACGATCACGTGATACTTCACGAATTAGCACACCGTCTACATATGAATCATTCAGACAGATTCTGGAATCAACTCGCGCTGTGGGATTCCGAATGGAAAAAGCACGACCGTGAATTAACCAAGCGATGGAGCACGATTATGGATTTAGGTCATCATGAATAAAGAATACGGACAGTCTCCTGATGAGCTCTTTGATGTGGTTGATGAAAACGATCACGTGTTGTACTCACTAAGCCGTGGTGAGATACATAAACGTCATCTCCGGCATCGTGCCGTCCATATCTTTTGGTTGAATCAAGATGGCGAACTCTGCCTGCAACGTCGGTCCTATGCTAAAGATAATAGTCCCGGATATTTAAGTAGTTCTTGTGCGGGCCACGTCGACAGTGGCGAAAAATATATTCAAGCGGCGGTACGCGAATTCAGAGAGGAATTAGGTATTACCATAGAGTCTAAAGATTTAATTGAAATAGACTATGCCCCCTGCCACGAAAACCTTGGTAACGAATTTGTTGTCTCGTATCTATTGAAAGGGGATTATAACGCCAATATTTATAGACCTGAAGTCGACTCCCTCGTCTGGCGTTCACCTCAACAAGTCATAAATTGGACACAGCTACAGCCTGAACATTTTGCTACGCCATTTCTTCATCTCTTGCGCCGCGATAAGGTCCTAAAGAGCCTGCTGGGATAAGGTTTGAACTTTTCGATTAAAAGTTTTTAGATTTGGGAGTGTCAACGCCCCCGTCCGATCAACCCGAAAACCCAGTGAATGTTTCTTGGTATCACTGGATTTGGGTTTTTCCTTTGGCATTATTTTTCCGACTTTGGCTGGGCACACTGCGTATTCATTCCAATTTCAAAGGTAAGACCGATGAAACTAGTCCAGTCGTCATCATGCTTTGGCACGAACGTTTATTTATTAGTCCATTGATTGCTCAGAAATTTTTCGATCGTCCGATTACTGCGTTAATCAGCACGAGTCGCGATGGTGGATGGCTAGTCGCTTTTTTTAAAATCATGGGACTGCACGCCGTGCGAGGTTCTTCGAGTAAAAGAGGGGCGTCAGCATTGATTGAGCTCACTCGAAATATGAAGAATGGACGCAATGCCGGCGTCACACCCGATGGTCCGAAGGGTCCTCGTCGGATTTGCAAACCTGGTGCAGTGGCACTGGCCAAATTAACCCGAACCCCTTTTTTACTTCTGGGTATTAACTTCCATAGTGCGATTAAACTGAAAAGTTGGGATCAGTTTTCTATCCCACTTCCATTTTCAAAAGTAGATATTCATTTTGAAACTATCGCGTGTCCGCAGCGTGAAGAGAATGACGAAGAGGTTGCGCTTCGTATTCAAAATAGACTCAACGAAATTTCCGGAGTTTAACTTTTAGCTAAAAGTTTTTCGGTATACTTTGCTAAGAGGTCGGTTTCAATATTCACGCGTTGACCTACTTTCCGTAATTTCAAATTAGTAACTTCCAGGGTGTGTGGGATGATCCAAATACGCACGCCATTGGGTAGAATGTCGGCAACCGTGAGAGACATGCCATCGATGGCTATACAGCCCTTTTTAACGACATAGCGGGACAGTTCGGGGGTCAGCTCGATATCCAGTCTCCAATCGGCTCCATCCAGGCCCCAATGCTTTACTAAGCCACATCCATCGATGTGACCGGTTACAAAATGTCCGCCCATTCGATCAGTCGGTTTTAAACTAGGCTCGAGATTAACCAAACTACCCAACTGCAATTCACCTAAATTTGTGAGTCTTAAGGTCTCTTCGAGTAAGACGAATTTAGCCTCGTTATTTTGGAATTCAGAAACGGTGAGGCAACATCCGTTGACGGCGATGCTTTCACCGAGTACCAAATTTTTAAGAAGAGGACTCTTAATCGTTAGAACACATCCGCCATTGAGTTTTTTATCAATGGCACTGATTTCACCGACGGCTTGAACGAGTCCAGTAAACATACCAAAAAAAGGGCCGTTGTGCGGCCCTAGAAATTAGTTCTTATGGCCTTCGCCTGGATGTTTGTTACGTTCTTCTTGTTCTAAGCGGGCACGAATCTTAGCGCGTTCTTCTTCCTCGATGGCACGTAAGCGTGCTTGGCGACGATCATCTTCGTCGACGGCGTTCTTAACTTCATCGCTTACATCTTCAGAGGCTTTTTTGAATTCACGTTTAGCTTTACCGAGTCCACGAGCTAACTCGGGAATCTTCGAACCACCGAAAAGGAGTACAGCGACAATGATAATTGCCCAGAGAATAGGGCCATCAAGTTCAGCGAGGGGGAGGTACATAGTGTTGTGTGATATTGCGATTGCGTGACTTAAGTTAATAGAAAGAGTCCTTAAAACCACTAAAATGTCAACCCATGTCTCCCATCGGGAAGTTTGGTACACTGGACACGTCCAAGGGGTGGGTTTTCGTGCCCAAGTTCTGGCTCTGGCTCGTGGTTATGACGTAACCGGATTTGTACAAAATTTAACCGATGGCCGTGTTTACCTCCACGCTGAAGGTTCCGAAAAAGAGATCGATGGACTCTGCGAAAGTATCGAGAAGTCTCTGGACGGACATATCCGCGGTGTTGAACAAAGAAATTTTTCTGGGGTTCGTACCACTAATAACTTTATTATTAAAAAATGAATACCGGTCCAGCAATCGCGGTTAAAGGACTTACCAAGGATTTTCGTATTGGGTTACGCGGACTGAAACTGCGAGCCGTTGATAATGTCTCTTTTGAAATTCCTCGCGGACAAGTCTTTGGACTACTGGGTCCTAATGGTTGCGGAAAGAGTACGACTCTCAAAATTATTTTAGGACTGGTTTCTCCTACCGCGGGTGAAGTTTCGATTTTAGGTTTTCCATTTGCCACTACCGCGGCACGTTCGCGCACTGGTTTTTTACCTGAAGCACCTTACTTTCACAAATTCCTCTCGGGTCGTGAACTCGTCGCGTACTGTGCTCGCTTGAGTGGTGTAAAACCGGAATCAGTTAATCAATCGGTAGAAGAAGCCTTAGCTTTAACAGCGATGACTGAAGCAGGCGATCGGACCATCGGTACGTATTCTAAAGGTATGTTGCAACGTATCGGCTTAGCCCAAGCGATTGTGCATGACCCTGAACTAGTTATTCTAGATGAACCGACTGCCGGGGTCGATCCCGTCGGCTCAGCCGCCATTGGACAAATGATTAAAGCCATGAAATCCAAGGGTAAAACGATTGTGCTTTGTTCGCATTTACTCGGACAGGTTGAGCAGGTCTGTGACCGTATTGCGATTATGGATCGCGGAAAACTCGTCCTCGAGGGCAGGGTTGATGACGTTTTAACCCGTCGTGACCAAAATATTATAACCGTTGAAAATTTATCTCCAGACGCACGTCGAGCAGCAGAAGAGGTCTTAGCGCAACACGGAGCAAAAATAACATCCATCACTCATCCACGTCGCTCACTCGATGATTTATTCCGTGAACTCGTAACCGGAAGTCGTGACGCCTAATTTTATGAAATCTTCTTTAACACGTATTTCATGGATGACACGACTGACTTTCCTGGAAGCGATTCGTCAGCGTTTCTTTGCATTCCTTATTTTGCTTTCCGCCGCGTTGGTACTTTCATCCGTCTCATTTCGATTCTTGGATTTTGGTCACGGTGAATTAAAATTTGTCTGCGATTTCGGATTTGGCGGCATGTTCTTATTCGGATCGGTACTCGCCGTGGTCATGTCCGCTCAATTGTTTTTCGCGGAGATGGATAATCGTACCGCACTCACGTTATTAGCTAAGCCCGTGAGTCGAACCGAATTCCTAGTCGGAAAATTTATCGGGGTATGGTTGGTTCTAGGGGTCTTTATTTTTACGCTTTCAACTCTGCTTGCCGTCATCCTCTGGGCCCGATGTCAGGAGCTAACCGCGGCAGCTATCGAAGTCGGCAAAGCCCCGCCAGAGCTTAGTATTACGGGCCTTTTCTCATACACCGGCATGCAATGGGCACGCCTGGGAGTTGTCGCGGCGATGATTTTGATGGTCGCTTCGTTAGCACGGACATTTCTCTTCACCGTTATCGTGGGCTCAATGCTGGTGGTTGCCGGTCAACTCCAATGGCTAGCTCAAGAGACATTACTCAAACCCGGCGATCTTAACTTTTTTTCAAAAGCACTATTAAGTATATCAACTTATATTATTCCTAATTTACAGCAGTTTAATATCGGCGATGCCTTAACCTTAGATCATGGTTCAGTCGCGGATGGAGCTGTCACCTTAGCTTTATTTTCCGGCACCTGTTACATCGTCGTCTTTCTCTTCATCGGTAGTTTAATATTTCGTCAGAGGGAAATTTAATGAAGTCGCTTCGTGTACAATGGATACTGGCAATCTTTTGTCTCGGGTTGGCCGGAATTATTGCTGAACTTTCTTGGACGAAGGTTCGCGTTTCGATTCCCGAAATGGGCAAAAAGCAAATTGAGCCTAGTTTAGGGCAGGGCATGCTACTGGGCATTTTAGGAGGATTTCGTACAGTGGTGGCCGATGGTGCTTGGATTAGAAGCTACGTGCTTTGGGAGAGACGCGATCGTGCGGGCTGCGAAGCACTCATGCGCACCTCCTGTCTCTTAGATCCACGTGCCCGCTTTTTCTGGGAGAATACTGGTTATGTTATTGGATACGATATGGCCCACTGGGAAATTCGTAAACGCGGTGGGTATGCTAAGGTGAGTCCGGAAATTCAGGATGATCTATTCAAGAAATACGCTCAACAGGGTATTCGTGTGATGGAAGAAGGAGTTAAGTATACGGGAGGCAATGTTGGGATTTTAATTTCAGCCGGACAGATGTCGGAATTAAAATTAAAAGATTTTTCGCTGGCCGCTTCTTATTACAAACGCGCTTCCGAAAGTAAGAACGCACCCTGGTTTGTTCATTTTTTATGTGCCAAAGCTCTCTGGGAGAGTGGACAAACCAAAAAAGCGTACGACTGGTATCGCGAAGTTTGGCAAAAGAAACTAAGCAAGGAAGATGATTATGCGCCCGATGACTTAGAGCATCTTCGTTATATGGAAGATCAATTAAATCTCACGCTTCTCCAACGTATACCACGTCAGTCTTGGGAGAAGAAAAACTAGTAAGGATTAGAGTCGGACGATTTTTCGGAAGATCCACCCGCTGCCTTGCGTGGTCCCTTTGGCTTGCGCGGAGGAAACTCGAACCACCAACCTTTATCTTTGTCTGCTACCAAGAACGCTTCGAAAGCACGATTC
>CAIOLH010000197.1 GCA_903859115.1 uncultured Opitutia bacterium
GCATGGTGGATGGTAATTTTAAATTAATTACGATGGTGGGAATAGATGCCGATACTTTTGCGGGTGCACCTGCTCAACTGAGTCAGGGACAAATCGATGACCTCCGTCTCCCCAATACGGTAATCGTTGACGAATGGGGCGCACAATTGATGGGCCGTCAGGTTAAAGGTCCCGATGGCAAAATAACCACCGTAGCACTTAAGCCTGGTGATGTTTTTGAAATTAATGATATCGAAGCGCGCATCGTCGGAATTTGTAAAGTGCGTCGCGCGTTTACAGGCGGACCGTTTGTTTATACTACTTATGATCGAGCAAAGTCTTACACCTTGGGTGCTCGTAGAACTTTAAGTTTCATGCTGGTTGAACCAGTCGCAGGGGTAACACCCACGGAACTTTGTCAGCGTATTGAAAATGAAACCGGACTGAAAGCTTGGACGACCGATACAGTGATATGGGATTGGACGGATCGAAGTTTAGCACGAGCAACTTTTTGGTGGTTCTGGAAAAATACAGGAATTCCTTTTTCATTTGGCACCGCGGTGGCACTTGGACTTTTCGTAGGCATAGCGATATCGGGACAAACATTTTATTCCTTCGTTTTAGAAAACCTAAAATATTTCGCCGCGATCAAGGCGATGGGCGCCAGTATGCGCGTCTTAGCGGCCATGTTATTTGTGCAAGCAACCACTGCGGGCTTAATTGGATTTGGTTTAGGTGCTGGGATGGCTCAAGCGATTGGACGCGTGATGATTGAAAAAGGTATGCCGCCTTTTGTGATGTTTCCCCAAATTTTAATTGCGACTCTCATACTCACGATGGGTATCAGTTTCGTCTCCGCAATTATTGGAATTATTAAGGTGTCGCGTGTCGACGCCGCTACCGTTTTCCGAGGATGACACATACCGTCGCAGTTGCCGCCCGTCAGGTGGATATTTCTTTTGGATCCGAAGAAGCCAAAGTCATTGCGCTCAATCACACCAATTTTTCTGCACACACGGGTGAGTTGATTATGTTGGTGGGCCCGTCGGGTTGTGGTAAAACAACATTACTTTCGGTGATTGCGGGAACCTTAACTCCGCAGTCCGGAGAAATTGAAGTATTTGGTCAAAGGCTTGATGGACTAAGCCAAGAAGAGTTAACCACATTTCGTCGAAAAAATCTCGGGTTTGTTTTTCAGTCCTTTAATTTAATTCCCACACTTTCAGTGGTAGAAAATGTGATGATACCTCTGTTGATTCAGGGGGCTAGTCACGCGGTAGCAAAAAAGAAAGCTACTGAAATTTTAGAAAAGGTGGGATTGAAAGGCAGAGAAGAGGGGAAGCCCAATGCACTTTCTGGGGGTCAACAACAACGTGTGGCGATTGCCCGAGCCTTGGTGCACGAGCCACCTTTATTAATTTGTGATGAACCAACTTCGGCTCTCGATAAGGATACTGGTGCACAAATTATGGAAATGATCAGAGAACTTTCTCGTGCGCCCAATCGTTGTGTCGTGGTGGTGACTCACGACTTTCGAATTTTTAAATACGCTGACCGTATTGCAGAAATGGAAGACGGGAAAATTAAACGCGTTGTCGACGATCCTCGAACCTTAGACCCCACCTACCTTTAAAACCCCATGTTCAAAAAACGAATACTTCTTATTATCGTAGCTATCGCTGGTGCGATTGCCGCCTTTCAACTAACCCGTGGAACCGCTTCTGAAGTGGCGATTAAGCCACCGCCCTATGAGCCTGCAGTGAGAGATAAAAACGGATTAATTTCCGCAGCGGGCCTGGTTGAATCCTTAGCCGAAAACACTTCTGTCGGTTCACCTAATTCGGGTACAGTAGTGACCATCCATGTGAAAGTTTGGGATAAAATTAAAGCGGGACAGCCCCTGCTTACTTTAGATGGTCGGGAATTAAATGCACAACTCGAAGTACAAAACGCCGCGGTCACGGCAGCAGAATCGGCGGCCGAACGTGCCATCGACCAAGCCAAGCGCTGGACTAGCATTAAAGATAGTGGTGCGGTGAGTGCTTCAGATTTAATTAATTATCAAATGGCCGCTAAAGAGGCCCAAGCTAAACTAAATTTAGCCCGCGCCCAGGCCGACCAACTTAAAGTGATGATTGATCGATTGGTTGTGCGTTCACCTATCGATGCTACCGTCTTACAAGTGAATGTGAGAGTGGGTGAATTTGTAGCAGCAGGTATGAAAGCCCCCGTGATTTTAGGTAATATTGATCAATTACAAATTCGTTGTGACGTGGACGAACAGTTAGCCACCAGAGTACGTGAAGGACTGCCTGCCAAAGGATATCTCAAAGGAGAAAGCACACGCGCAGGCTCAACCGATCGAGCAATACCTCTGAAGTTTTTAAGAATAGAGCCTTTTGTTATTCCTAAAGTTTCCTTAACGGGCGCTAGTGTTGAGCGAGTTGATACACGCGTACTACAAGTCATTTACCAATTTGATAGACCAGCCGACCATAACATTTTCGTGGGTCAGCAAATGGATGTTTATATCGATACTTCAAAACCTTCACCCACGAATGAAGCGGTTAAATAAAAACTTTTTTATAACAGCAGCCCTACTTTTGGTTGGGTGTGCCCATGAGGCTGCGGTGAGACCTGATGGTCTTACTCCCGTAAGTGAGTTTTCTTACAAGATTTCTGAAGGTAAAGTTGCCGATGACCAATGGTGGAAATCTTTTAAGGATACTAATCTCGACGCCTTAATCGAGAGAGCCCTTAAAGCTAATCCGGATTTAGCCATTGCCCAAGCTCACTGGCGAGAAGCACGTGCGAGTGTAGTAGCGGTGAACGCTCAATTACTCCCCCGTGTTGATGCACAGGCTTCGTATCAATCAAATCGGACATCTGCTGAATCAGGTAGAAATTTTCCAGGAATGCCCCGCCGCTTTGATACTTTAACTGTAGGCGGTCAGGTAAATTGGGAAATCGATTTTTGGGACAAAAACAAATTAAGTTCTGAATCAGCCGTCGCTGAAGCTGCTGCCGCTGGATACAGTGTTGAAAATGCCAAGGTGTCACTCGTAGCGGAAGTATCTCGACTTTGGTTTGCGATTCAATCGGCCCGCATCGATGCGGAGTGTTTATCGGATGAATTCAAAGCCCGTTACCGTGAAATGGAAATAACCGAGAAGGCTGTTAACGCCGGATTACTTTCTACCGATCCTCTTTCAACAACTCAATTAGCCGCTGCTCAAGCAAAACTAGATATGTCAAATGCTGCCCGACGCCTGGCAGCTTATGAATCAGCTCTTCGTGCTCTGATTGGCGCACCGCAAACAGAAAAACTTCCGTTAACCCTTTCAACAGAAGTAAAAATCAAAAAGGTCCGCCCCAACTTTAGTGCGGGCATTCCATCTCAACTTTTACTAAGTCGCCCTGATTTAGCTGCTGCTTCGATGAGATTAGATTCCGCCATGGCTCGCGAAGGTGTGGCTCGCTCCGACTTTTATCCGTCGGTGACGCTCAACGGTCAGTTAGGCTGGCAAGCTGACCCTGCTTCTAAAATAGGTAAAGGTTCATCAGGGTTTTGGTCTTTAATGCCTGCGGTTGATATCCCTCTCTTTGATGGTGATCGAAGAGAGTCACAACTCGAAGTAGCGCGTTCACGGATAGATTTAGCGGGTGCTGAATGGCGTAAGGCCGTACTCAATGCGTTTCGTGAAGTTGAAGTAACGCTCGTTGATATTAAAGAATTAGAAGACGAAGTTAAACTAGCTGAAAGAGTTTTAGAAGCGGTGACCCAACGATTAGAAAACGCCAAAACACGTTTCGCAGCTGGCGTCGCCGATGAACGTGAAGTGGTGATTGCAACACGCGACCTCGCTTTAGCGCGCCGCACTCATGCCAACTTGGAATTCGAAATCTGTCAGGCCACCGTAAGTCTCGCTGCCGCCACTGGTGGTGGATGGAAGAAATAAAAAAGCCCCAGTTTTCTGGGGCTTTTGTTTAAAGCGGTTAAGCTTTAATTTGAGGACGCTTAGGATCCGGCCAATCAATGTGGAAGAACTCGCCACGTGGCTTATCAGTACGCTCGTAGGTGTGAGCACCAAAGAAGTCGCGTTGTCCTTGTAAGAGATTTTGAGGTAAGCGCTCAGTGCGGTAAGAATCGAAGTAAGAGAGTGCTGAACCTAAAGTAGGAACTGGAATTCCATGCTTCACGGCCAGGGCAATCACCTTGCGCCAATTTTTCTGGGCCTTCTTCACGGTCTTCTTGAAGTAAGGATCGAGGAGGAGATTAGCTAATTTAGATTTCTTACCAAAGGCTTCGGTAATTTTTTGTAAGAAGCTTGCACGGATAATGCAACCGCCGCGCCATATTTGTGCGATTTCGCCGAAGTTTAATTTCCAATTATATTCTTTCTGTGCTTCGCGCATTAATTGGAAGCCTTGCGAGTATGAACAAATCTTGGAGCAATAAAGAGCGTCACGAATTTGTTCGATGACTTTTGCTTTATCGGGATTGGTCATCGCACGCTTAGGTCCACGGAGGGCTTTAGCAGCAGCAACACGTTCTTCTTTCACTGCGGATAAGCAGCGAGCGAAAACAGCTTCAGCAATCGTTGGAGCGGCCACACCCATATCGAGTGCATTGGCGCTGGTCCATTTACCTGTTCCTTTTTGTCCAGCAGTATCAAGGATAACGTCCACTAAAGGTACGCCTGTCTCAGGATCTTTTTGTTTTAAAACTTTCGCGGTGATTTCGATAAGGAATGAATTTAAATCACCCTTATTCCACTCTTCAAACACAGCACCAATTTCGCTTGGAGTCATGCCGAGGAGTCCGCGCATTAAATCGTAAGCTTCACAGATCATTTGCATATCGCCGTACTCGATACCGTTGTGAACCATCTTTACGTAGTGACCGGCACCATCAGGACCGATATGAGCAACGCAAGGCACGCCACCTTTGATTGGCTTACCTGGTTTTGCACCGGTGAGCTCAACGCCGGTTTGTGCATCTACTTTAGAAGCGACTGCTTCCCAGATAGGTTTTAATTCTTCCCAGGCTTTAGGATCGCCACCTGGCATTAAGGACGGACCGAAGCGTGCACCTTCTTCGCCGCCCGATACTCCAGAACCGATAAAGCGAAGACCTTTTGCTTTGAGTTCGCGTTCACGACGAATCGTGTCGGTCCAAAGTGCGTTACCACCGTCGATGATGATGTCGTCTTTTTCGAAAACTGAAGCGAGTTCGTTGATGACGGCGTCGGTAGGAGCGCCAGCCTTAACGAGGATAACTGCTTTGCGTGGCTTCTTTAAAGAAGCAGCGAAGTCTTTTATCGTCGCACAGCCAGTAAGTTTACCGGGAGTGCTGGGATTTTCTTTTACAAACTCGTCCGTTTTAGCGGTCGTACGATTGTAGACAGAAATCGCGAAACCGTGGTCCGCGATGTTAAGGGCGAGATTCTGACCCATGACGGCCAGACCAATGAGACCAATGTCGGATTGCATAAGTGACCCCATCGCA
>CAIOLH010000198.1 GCA_903859115.1 uncultured Opitutia bacterium
GCCGTCACTGCGCCGGATCTATTCTGGTGCCCGTCCCCATGCATCATCACAAAAAACGGGAGCGACATTACAATCAGGCGGAACGCATCGCTCACACCCTTGTAAAGTTTGCCCCGGGATGTACATACCTGAGTGCACTCATTAAAATATTGCCTACAGTTTCTCAAACAAAATTAGGGCGAAGCGAACGACGAACCAATGTCGCCAAGGCATTCGCCCTTAATCCTAAGATAAAATTAAATCTCCAAGCTCGATACGTGGTCGTCGACGACGTCCTGACCACAGGCGCTACTCTACATGCCTGTGCTCAAGTTTTACGAAAAGCAGGAATTAAAAACGTCGACGCCCTCGCCCTAGCTCACGGTTAAAACTGAATCTAAAACCGCACGCGAAACTTTCATTTCATTTAAAATAAATTGCTCCATATCTTTAGCCAGTGGAGCTGAGAAAGTTCGAGTGAATTGAGGAGCTTTAAATTCGAGACGGGAAGCGTGAAGTGCTTGGCGCGTAAATCCGCAACTCTTGGCCAACCTTTCAGTCCAACCGTGTTCAATAAACTCGAGATAAAGCGAGTCGTCTCCTCCATAAATTTTATCTCCCAGAACGGGATAGCCCAACCAAAGCGCGTGGGCACGAATTTGATGCTTACGTCCAGTATGCGGCTGAACACGTGCTAAAGTGTAGCCTCCTGCTTTTATGATTGGCTCAAAAAAAGTAGCAGCAGGCAATGTTCCTGGACCCTCTCTCACGGCAGTTTTAACCACCACCTTACTGGTTTCATCAGGACCGAGTGGTTGATCGACTTGCACGGGATTAGGTAATTCACCACTTAGTAGCGTGTAATAGGTTTTAGTTACCCAGCGTCTTTCCATCGCCGTTTGCGAGAGCGATGCGGCGGTGGCGTTTTTCGCGATTAAAATAATTCCACTGGTCTCGCGATCTAGTCGACTCACCAAATGCATGGTTTCTAGTCCACGCCATTCACGCACTGCACCCACCAGCGAAGACCATGGACCATCCTTCGATGGATGACAGACTAACCATCCGGGTTTATCGAAAACTAAAAAATCGTCATCCTCGGCAATCAACCACTTCGGTAAATCATCAGGATTTACCTTGGGTGCGTTTAATCCTGGGCCAATGGGGTCGGGTCCACTCATGGGCGATTTATTAATCTGTCCTGCATATGTGGATTTAATTTTTTGCCGTAGTAGCGGGCCAAAACCTCACCCGCTAAATAAAGTGAGCCAATAACCACTACCGTGTTTCCGATTACCAAACATTGATTAGAGGTTGGGAATAATTCCTTAACCGTAGATAGGCTTATTTTTCCTGAAAAAGTTTTAGGGACTAACTTTTTTAATTCTACGGCCGCGATGGCTCGTTCGTGATCAACAGATACTAAAATGATTTCTCCAGCGTACTGTGCTACAATTTTAATCAAAGCTTCAGCACGGGTTAAACTGAGAGAACCTAGAATAACGGTGGGAGATTTTAACTCACGCAGTAAAGTAGATGTTGAGTTAATGCCCTCTTCATTATGTGAGCCATCAACAATGAGGGTACGATTATCCTGTAATTTTATCTCCTGCCAACGCGCGGGCCATTCGATATTCTGTAAAGCAGTCTGTGCCATATCACTGTTAACGGGAAAGATATTAGCTAGCTCACAGGCTAATAAGGCAGCCCCGGCATTTTGACGTTGGTGCTGACCTTTTAAATTCGTCAACGGGAGTTCATCTTTAAAGCGCTCTCTTACAAAATACAGCGGAGCGTCTACTTCCTTAGCTCGTTTTCTGATAACTACTTCAGCTTCGGGTGGAACAAAACCAACCACACAAGGAATACCCGATTTTAAAATTCCGGCTTTTTCGGCGGCGATTTCTGCGATGGAATTCCCTAAATATTCTTGGTGATCCATTCCAATCGAAGTGATGACACAAATCGCAGGACGGCCAACATTGGTTGCATCTAAACGTCCACCTAGTCCTGTCTCGATAATAGCGAGATCTACTTTAGACTCTCGAAATTCGGTCCACGCCACCGCTGTCATCAGTTCAAAAAAGGTGGCATCTAATTCGGGGCGAGTCTGGTGCAGAAAATCGTAATGCACCCGTAACTGCTCAACTAAATTGATGAGTCGATTTTCCGAAATAGGTTGGCGGTTAATCTGAATACGCTCTCCGAGTTCGATTAAGTGCGGACTAGTGTAAAGACCCGTACAACGACCATGTGCTCGCTGAATGGATTCGATCATCACACTCGTTGAACCCTTACCATTTGTTCCAGCGACGTGAAAATACGGACAGAAATTTTGCGGGTTATTCAAACGCTCTAACAGGAGTTGCGTCCGTTCCAAGCCCAGTGCCGAACCTAAGTTTCTTAAGTTCGTCAACCAGTGAAGCGTAGTGGCCGCGTTCATATCGGCCTGCTTTAATTAAGCAGAGCGGCGTTTAGCCGGCTTAGTTTTACGATGAGCCAGAGCGCGTAACAAGCTGGCTAATTTCGATTTCATTTCCTTACGGTGAATAATCATGTCAATCAAACCGCGCTTTAAAAGGAATTCCGAAGTTTGAAATCCTTCTGGTAAATCTTGGTTGGTAGTTTCTTTAATCACTCGAGCTCCCGCAAAACCAATCAACGCACCGGGTTCAGCGACAATCACATCACCCAAGGTAGCATAACTCGCCATCACACCCGCCATCGTCGGATTAGTTAAAACCGCGATATAAGGTAAGCCCGCCGTGCGTAATTTTGCTAAGGCTGCACTGGTCTTAGCCATTTGCATTAAAGATAAAATTCCTTCCTGCATGCGTGCGCCACCCGAGGCACAAACGACAACACATGGACATTTCATTTTGATCGCACGCTCAATCGCACGGGTGACTTTTTCACCAGCGACTGAACCCATCGAAGCACCCATGAAAGAAAAATCCATGATGGCGAGTGAAACGGGCAAGCCATCCATTAATCCGTGTCCACAAATCACCGAATCTTTAAGACCCGACTTCTTCTGGTGTTGAGCAACGCGCTCAGGATACGAACCACCCGCCGTAAATTTTAAGGGATCTTTCGAGGTTAATTTATGATCTGTTTCCTTCCAGGTACCCTCATCGATTAAAAGTTCAATGCGGCGACGCGTGGATAGTCTCTCGTGATAGCCGCTGACAGGGAAAACATTCCAATTGGCCTCAAGGTCTTTGGAGTAAACCATTTCGCCCGACTGTGGGCACTTAGTCCACAAGCCTGCTGGAATATCTCTCTTTTTGGGAGTAGGTGTGTGAGTACGTTTACGAAAGACAGCCATGATTTGAATGCTCAAGGTTGGCGGGGAATCCACCAAAGCGAAAGGGTAAATAATACCCTAAAATGGGTAAAAACGCCAAAAATAGCCCTTTTTGTGATATTTTTACTTAAGTCCGAGGACTACCCGCCAAGCGCTCCAAAATCAGCTCGTAGGCCTTCACTGCCCGCTCGGCCATTTTGATTTCAAAATTTTCATCGGGGGCGTGTAAATTGGAATCGGGTGTAAATAAACCAATCATTACAGAATCGAGTCCAGTCTCACGACGAATGTCTCCGATAATAGGTACGCTTCCTCCCTCTCTTAAATAGAGCGGAGCTTTTCCAAAAGTTTCAGTGATGGCCTTCTCGGCTTCACGGAATGCACGCGCTAAAATCGGGTTCTGGTCTTTGGGGGTATTTGAGCGATCGGGCGGACAAACATAATACGCAGCATTACCCTGCATCTCTTTAATTTCCACACGCACACCCTTAGGCGAACGCGCACGAATCGCTTCAGAAACTTTACGATGTATATCAATCGGATCCTGACCAGGAACTAATCGACATGTAATTTTCGCAAATACTTTGGAAGGAATCACTGTCTTGGATCCTTTTCCTTGGTAGCCGCCACCAATACCATTAAATTCTAAAGTGGGCGCAAAGCGGACCGCTTCGAGCGCATCTAATCCTGGAGCGGGATGTAGTTCGTCGACCGCTAAGAATCGGCGATACTCATCTTCGGTCATGGGAAGTTTTCTCAATTCTTCTCTTTCCCAGCGCACGGGCTGTTCGACGCCATCGTAGAAACCATCAATAACGACGGCATTATCTGCATCATGTAGAGATGCGCAAAGTTCGCTCAAAGCTTGGATAGGATTATAAACAGCACCGCCGTGGAGGCCTGAATGTAAATCAGAACGTGGCCCAGTAAGTCCAACTTCGAGTCCGATAATTCCGCGTAGACCCGTGGTGATTACAATTTGGTCTGAAGACGGACTGGCGGTATCCGAGAGTAATACGCAGTCGGCTTCTGATAATTCTTTTTTATGTTTGTCTAAAAATTCCGGAAAACTCGGTGAACCAATTTCTTCTTCGCCCTCAATTAAAAAAGTGATGCGCAACGGAAGATCAGGGCGACGTTTTAAAAGCTGTGCGATGGCAACCACCGCTGTCAGGTGAGGACCTTTATTATCGGCGGTACCGCGACCCCAAATTTTCCCATCTCGTACGACGGGATCAAAAGCTGGACTCGTCCAAAGATTTAAAGGGTCGGCCGGCTGAACATCGTAGTGTCCGTAAATAACAATATGTGGCCATTCGCTGGGACCGCGACGGCGACCTAAAACAATCGGATGCAAGGGAGTGGGAATGACTTCCACCTCAAGGCCAGCCTGCTTGAGTAATCCGCAAATATGCTCACGCGCCCCAGTCATCCCTTCATTGAAGGCGGAATCGGTCGAAACGCTGGGGTGTTTGACGTACTCAATCAATTCGCGGATGAAATCCATGAGCCCATTAGGGCAGATTGTTGAATAAGTGCAAGACACAGCCCTCAATCGGCGGTCGCTTTTTGACTTTTCCCAAAGATATCTACAGAAACATTAAACATGTCCGCCGCGGAACAAATCCAATTAATGAAAGCCCGCACCGAAAAATTCATCGGTGAGCAGGAAATTATTAAGCGCCTATCCGCTGGTAAAACCCTGCGCGTTAAACTGGGTGTAGACCCAACACGTCCCGACCTAACTTTCGGCCACATGGTCGTACTTAATAAGCTCCGTCAATTTCAAGATCTCGGACACCAGGCCGTTCTCATCATCGGAGACTACACGACACGTATTGGCGACCCCACGGGCCGGTCCGACACTCGCCCTGTTTTAAGTGAAGCCGATATCGAAGCTAATGCGAAAACTTACCTCGAACAGGCTTACCGAATTTTAGATCCTAAAAAAACAGAGGTTCGTCGAAACAGTGAGTGGTTCGGAAAAATGTCTTTTCTCGACGCACTTAATTTAAGCCGACAAATGACGGTGGCCCAAATGTTGGTACGTGATGATTTTGCTAAACGCTACAGCGAGCAAACGCCTATATCCATTGTCGAATTCCTCTACCCCCTTTTACAGGGTCACGATTCAGTGATGCTTAAAGCTGACATTGAAATCGGTGGCAGTGATCAATTATTCAACATGATGGTCGGTCGCGATCTTCAGGAAAAAGCCGGTCAACCCCCACAAGCCGTTTTAGGAATGCCGCTGTTAGTCGGTCTCGATGGTGACAAGAAAATGTCTAAGAGTTTAGGCAACTATATCGCTTTCAACGAAAACCCTAAAGACATGTTCGGTAAAATCATGTCCGTGCCCGATGTCACGATGTGGGTTTACTACCGCCTGCTCCTTGAGTGCGGCGACGAAGAAATTAAATCCCTCCAAGCGCAGCACCCGATGGAGATGAAAAAGCAACTGGCAGTTAAACTCACGGATAAATTCCATGGTACGGGTGCCGGCGCGAAAGAGCGTCAAGAGTTCGAAACCGTATTTTCGAAGGGAGGCGTTCGCACTGATATGCCTGAGTTTTCTTGGGACAGCTTATCGGCGGGCGCTCATGAAGCCGGAATTGTTGATTTACTCGCTGCCACCGGACTCTTCCCGTCGAAGAAAGAAGTCCGCCGACTTATCGAAGGTGGCGCCGTGAAGATCGGTGAGGAAAAAGTTTCTGACCCAGCCCTAAAAATCTCCCGTCCTACCTCAGAAATTATCATCCAAGCGGGCAAGCGGACCTTTGTGAAGATAAAGTAATCAGGCGCGTGATTGATTACATTCCAATCGTATTTTGTTTCGACGCAAACTACGCAAACTGTGCTGCGGTCGCAACGTTTTCAGCTTTTTCTAATTCTACTGTCCCGTTGAAAGTTTATTGGCTGGTCCCATCGAGCGATGTCGAAGTAGCAAATTTAAAGAAGCTGAGTCTATCCTCACTGGGAGTTAATATTTTTATTAAGCCGGTGGATAGTAAGCATTTTCAAGACTGGAAGCAGGTGCTTCATATTACAAGAGGGGCGTACCTTCGCTTGCTGATTCCTGAAACAATAGAAGAAGATAAAATTATCTATCTTGATTCTGATGTCATTGTGCAAACGGACCTGAGCCCGTTATATTCTATTGATCTCGAAACATTCACGATGGCAGGAGCACTCGAAACTGCCGCTGACGGCCAAATGACCAATATGCCGCTTTCTAAACCGATTCGCTATATTAATACCGGGGTTCTCGTGATGGATCTAAAACGTCTACGCCAAGAGGGCTTCTTCTTAAAATGTAAGGGTATTTATGAAAAATATGCCGAACAAATTAGTTGGGCAGACCAATGTATCATAAATAAGTACATCGAATCTGGTAAAAAAATTCTTAACCCGTGCTGGAATCATTATGTTTCGCTGGGTAAGAATGCATCTTGGAAAAAACGTCATGCGGAAGATTCAATGACTGCTGCATGTATTCTACATTTTTTAACCGCCAATAAGCCTTGGCATAGATCATACCCACCGCACATCGCAGATAGATGGTGGGGGTATGCAGATAAACTTCAATTAGATGGCTTAACCAGGGAGGCCTATCAACCGGAAGCTAGAATAAAAAGGAGTCTCTTCCGACGCGTTAGTGAGAGTGTTAGTAAGCGCTTTTCACAATTGGTAAGCCTAATTAGGCAAACCTGAGCATACTCGCGGTCCTCGCTAAACTTATTGGTCTTTTCCCTTCCCCTTTGCACCGAGGGCTTACTATTATCTAGCAAGCCCATGGCCGACGAACATTCCAGTCCCGACTTCGTACACTTACACGTGCACACGGACTATAGTATGCTCGATGGTTGCAGTCGCATCGACCGATTGATGGAACGGGCCTGCGATATGAATATGCGGGCGGTCTCCATCACCGACCACGGAAATCTTTTCGGACTTTTCGATTTCTGGAACGAAGCTCAAAAAAAATCTAAAAACGGCGGAAAGCTGAAACCGCTTTTAGGCTGCGAACTTTATTTAGTCTGGGACCACGCTCTCACCGATAAGCCCGATCGCCGAGAACATAAGTATTATCACATGGGCGTCATCGCCCAAAATTTTAAAGGTTACCAAAATTTAACTAAATTAGTTTCCGATGCCCACGTACGCGGGCTGCACTATAAACCGCGCACCGATATCGAACAGTTAACTAAACACTCCGAAGGGTTAATTGGATTCAGTGGATGTCTCCAAGGTGTGATTCCTCAACATTTATTAAAAGGCGACTATGAGGCTGCGCGCAAAGCCTGTGGACGTTTTGTAGAAATCTTTGGCCGTGAAAACTTTGTCATCGAGCTCATGGACCACGGACTCGAAGAACAAAAGCGTATTATTGCTGATCTACTTAAATTAGCCGAAGAATTTAAATTACGTGCCGTCGCCACCAACGATGTTCACTACGTCGACGCCGGTCACGCCGTCGCCCATGATGCAATGCTTTGTATTCAGACAGGCGCACGCTTAGCTGATGAAAGAAGAATGCGCTACAGCGCCCAAGAGTTTTATTTAAAGAGTGAGGCTGAAATGCTTCGCATATTCTCTGAGGCACCTGAAACGATTAAAAATACGGTGGCGATTGCTGAAATGTGTGATGTGCAATTGCCCGTAGGAAAAAATAATTATCCAGTCTATATCTTTA
>CAIOLH010000199.1 GCA_903859115.1 uncultured Opitutia bacterium
GCGGCACTATTTACCTCAGCAGTTAATTTAAGTGGTCGATTTGGATTAGCAGAAATTGCTTCATCGGCACTGAACCTCTGTATGATTTTAGGTTTAGGTTTCTTTGGATACTATCTGGCCGACACTCCCATGGGTCAGGCACGTTGGTTATGTGCTGGAGCCGTCGCGGGCGGTGTTTTGCAATTGCTGATACCTATGTGGGGGCTCCAGCAAGCCGGTTGGAAAAGTCGCCCCGTGCATGCGGATGAGAAAGCCTGGAGTGCGTTAAGAATCGCGTTCATTCCGGCAGCTCTCGGTGCCGGTATTCTGCAGATCAATTTTTTAATTTCCCGAAGTCTCGCCTTCAACGTCGATGGCGCCGGTTTAACTTATTACTATATCGCTAATCGTATTGTAGAGTTACCCATCGGACTATTTTCAACGTCCATTGCCACGGTGATGTTTCCAGCGATGGCGACCGCCTTTGCCCAAAATAATTCCGATGCCCTCAGTCGAAATTACGCTCGCGGTATGCGTTTGATTTTAGCGATCAACATTGCCGCTGCGGTGGGTTTTGTTGTTTTCTCCAGAGAAATAGTCCAAGTGCTTTTCGAATTTGGAAAATTCAAGGCTGAGGATTGTGAGAATACTCGACTGGTGCTTTGTCTTTTTGCTCTAGCGATGCCATTCCATGCGATGATTTCGATGGTTACGCGGGCCCTGAATGTGATTGGTAATACCACGGCGACATTCCGCGTGGCCCTACAATCTGTCTCGGTTAACGTGATCGCCTCGGTCTTTGTCGTTTGGAAAGGTTACGGTATTGAAGGCTTAGCCTGCGCCAACGCCTTAGCCGCTATAGTGCAGTATGCCTTGTTACGTATGGAGCTTAAAAAATCGGCCCCGTACGTTTTAGCTGAGTCACTTTGGAAGCCTTGTGGACAAAGTATCTCAGGATCCTTGTTGATGGGTGTGATTGCGTACCAGATTTTTCATTTCATAAATCCTCTGCTACACGGTTGGAATGTATTGAATTCCAAAATCGCGTTATTCATGGCGATGAGTATTGCGGCAGCGATTGCGGCAATCGCTTATGCAGCCATGCTTTATTGGTGGAAGTATCCCGAGCGTGATATGATGACGGATGCACTCAACAAAGTTAAGAGTCGTCTGGGAATGCGAACCGACGCCTAAGTTACTTTTTACGATACTTGAAATTGAGTGCTGCTAAGATGGCGACCGTCTCTGTATCGGCTTCGCCATTAACTTTAGAATTTCTGAAATGTCTTTGAAAAGCTTCGAGTGCTGACTTGATGGTGCTAGCGCTAGAGTTTTCGGGCTGATATCCGTAGGTCTTGAGCATATCAAATATCTCAGAGTTACCTGGAATTTTTTGGGTATAAAGAATTTTAAAACGTGCGACATCGACATCATCAGGCCATGCACCGACGCCACTTTCAGCTAAAAGTTTCCAAGGGAAATTGCTACCGGGATCTACTTTGCGTCCGATAGCGATATCCGAATGCGCTAGTACGTTCGTGGCAGGAATGTTATGACGTTTGATAATATCGAGTGAGAGATCGATGACTTTGGATATTTGTTTTTGGGGATAAGCTTTAGTATTTCCATCAAGGTTAACGATTTCGATACCGACGGATGCTTGATTCATACTTTTAATATTCATCCATTTACTTTTGCCGGCATGGGAGGTCGAAAATTCTTCTGAAGCTAATTTAAAAACTCGGGGTACGGTTTCATCGCTCACTAAATAATGAATACCGACCTTATGCTGAGGGTCTTTGCCTCGGAGAATCTCTAAGGCCGAGGGCAGGGGCGCAGCGGTATGATGTAAGATTAGGTAAGTCACAGGTACCGAACGCGGCATGATGGCCTCACAACTTAAACATTGATCGGCTGGATATGTACCTACCGTCGTGGACTTTTTATCTGTCTGAGTCGCACAACCGCCCACAAACACCGTGATAATCACTGATAGGAAGACTGAATCAAATGAGTGTTTTCGTGCAATCATTGTACGCATTGCTCAAAGACTATAGGGTGAGTGTATTGACCCCAAGATTATTCATATTTAATTGATATAAACCCTGTATTTATTATAGTATTAGCAATTAGACATAATGTATATTGTGCGAAATACAAGATTGCGTAGGTTTGGGGTTGGTAATCGGCTTGCCATTTACATGACTGAGAACAGTCATATAAATACCCCTATGAAAGTCGCTCGCCATGTTATTGAAGCCCGCCGTGAAGCAATTGCAAAACTGCTCGGAAATGTTGGCTATGTCCCCGTCCTCGAAATCTGTAAGCAGTTTAATGTTTCCGAAGCTACCGCTCGTCGCGATCTCACTGAATTAGAAAGTCAGCGCCGTTTAACCAGAACGCACGGTGGCGCTTTATCTGATTTCAATCGAAACTTCCCACCACTCGATTCACGTAAAACTGATGAAGCTGAGGCTAAACAAAAAGTCGGATTGAAAGCATCCACATTTGTTAAGGCCGGTATGACCATCTATATTGATTCTGGTTCGACTGTGCATTGCGCTGCTGAAGCTATCGTTGCTGCCCGCATTCCTGATTTACAAATTATCACTACTAGTATTCCGACCGCCCAGTTGGTTTGCACATTGCCTGGTGTTGAAGTTTATATTCCTGGCGGATTGTATCTCGCTCAACAAGCCATGGTCGCCGGTGATCGCACTTTGGAAGAAGTTGCGCGTTGGAATTTTGATTTAGCCTTACTCGGTGCCCAAGGTATTGATGAAAACGGACTATGGAATTCACAGCGCGACATTTCTCACCAACAACGTGAAGTGATTCGTCGTAGCGACCAAACACTCATTTGCATGCACAAATCGAAACTCGGCCGCTCGGGTCCCAGTGCCGTAACGCGTGATATTGCTGGTTTATATTTAGTCGTTGATGCTGATGCCACTATGGTTTCTAAAGCAAAAGTAAAAATGCCAGCTCAGCACATCATTACTGCTTAATTTTATCACCCACCCTACTCGTGAAAAAAAATATTATCTACTTGGTCGCTAATGGCGATCTTCGCGCTTCCGCTAATCAGAAGTGTGAAAAAGAACAATTAGCGATGGAGGCGAAATTGATTTCTACCCTCCGCGTTCTCGGTTACACCGTCAAGCGCGCTCATGGATATCGCTCCGACGTTAAGCATAGCTTCATCGATTCTCAAAAATACGGTATCCAAGTTTTCAGCAAGATTCCCCAAGACGCTCCCGTCATTGTCGCCGAAGCAGTTTGGCAGTACTCGCACCACATTTTACCTGGTTTGTTAACTCATACTGGCCCTATCTTAACGCTCGCAAATTGGTCAGGCGTTTGGCCCGGCCTCGTGGGTATGTTGAATCTCAATGGTTCGCTCCTCAAAGCAGGTGTTAAATTCTCCTCGTTATGGAGTGAAGATTTTACCGATGAGAAATTTAAAAATGGTTTAGTCGCTTGGCTCAAGAAAGGTGAAGTTAAGCATACCACCCCTCATGTGAAAACATTGCGCAGCCCACTTTCCGGCACGGATGCTTCCGTCGGTCGTCGCTTCGCTCAAGATTTCCGTTCCAAGAAAGCCATCATGGGCGTTTTTGACGAAGGTTGCATGGGTATGTACAATGCGATCATTCCAGACGAAATCATTCACCCTACCGGCGTTTATAAAGAACGTCTCAGTCAGTCTTCGCTTTATGCTGAGATGTTAACGGTGAAAGATGCCGAAGCGCAGAAGGCTCTTAATTGGTTACTTAAAAAGGGAATGAAATTTGCTTGGGGTAAGAATGAAAAGACTGAGCTGACCAAAGCTCAAACCCTTGCCCAGTTGAAAATGTACATCGCCGCCGTCCGCATTGCTGATGACTTCGGTTGTGCGACTATCGGTATTCAGTATCAACAAGGTCTGAAGGATCTCGCCCCCGCTTCGGATCTCGTGGAAGGCCTCTTAAATAATCGCGAGCGCCCTCCTGTCTTTGATCGTGCTAACAAACGTGAATTATTCAAAGGCGAAGCTCTCCCTCACTTTAACGAAGTCGATGAGTGTGCTGGCCTCGATGGTTTAATCACTTATCACTTGTGGAAGAAATTAGGATTCGAACCAGAGAACACTTTGCACGATTTACGCTGGGGCCGTCAGTACGTTGGTCCATCGGGCAACAAGATGATCGATGAATACGTCTGGGTCTTCTTAATTTCTGGTGCCGCTCCGGTTCAACATTTCATCGGTGGTTATAAAGGAACGGTTTCTGAAAGACAGCCGGCCATGTATTTCCGTTTAGGTGGTGGCACCGTTAAAGGTGTTTCTAAACCAGGTTGGATTGTTTGGTCTCGTATCTTCGTTCGCGACAACGAACTCCACGCTGACTTGGGTATCGCTGAAGTCATTGCGCTGCCTCAGACTGAAACCGAAGATCGCTGGCAAAAATCCACTCCACAGTGGCCAATCATGCACACCGTGCTCTCGGGTATTTCCCGCGATGAGATGATGGCTCGCCACCCTTCCAACCACATTCAAGTGGTCTACACACCCTCCCCTGCTGGCGCAAAACGCGGATTATTGGCCAAAGCAGCCGCCTTCCAAGAATTAGGTATCAAGGTGTCCCTTTGCGGTAAGTACTAAGATGAATACCGAAGCGAAGGACTTAAATCCTCTGTTAGAGCTGTCGCACCAAATGGGTTCGCCCGCGTTGCGCATGGCAATTTTGGGTGAAGGCAATTCATCTCTTAAACTGAACGACGAAACCTTCGCGGTAAAAGCCTCGGGTACCAATCTTGAAAAACTGCAAACAACAGATGTCGCTGTTTGTCGCTTCGATAAACTCCTACCATTGTTTAATGAAAAAGATTTAAACGATGCAGCGATTGATAAAGCTTTGTTTGATTCGCGCGTAGATTCGAATGCCAAAAAGCCTTCGATTGAAGCACTCTTCCACGCGTGGCTCTTAACTCTGCCTGGTGTCAACTGCGTGGGTCACGTTCACGCGATTGCTGTAAATCAAATTCTCTGTTCTCCGCGAGCAAAGGAATTTGCAACGCAGCGTTTATTTCCTGACGAAGTAGTCCTTTGCGGAACTGAATCCGTTTTAGTGCCCTACGTGGATCCAGGTTTAAGTTTAGCCAAGGCGATTCGCGATGAAACTCTTTTGTATGTTCGTCGCACCGGACGTGAACCGAAAGTTATTCTACTTAAGAATCACGGAATCATCGCTGTTGGATCTAGTCCTAAAGCTGTCATGGGCACATTGCTCATGGCTGAAAAGTCTGCGCAAATATTTGTCGGTGCTGCTACACTCGGCGGGCCCGATTTCATGTCAGCCGGACAAGTCGAGCGCATCGCGGGTCGACCTGATGAACACTATCGTCAAAAAATGCTCGGACAATAATGTCACACTACCTTGCCATTGATTTAGGAGCTGAGTCCGGACGCGTGATCCGTGGATCACTCCGTTCTGGCAAATTAAGTATGACCGAAGTCCACCGTTTTTCGAATGGTGCGATTAAGAGTAAAAATACCCTGCGTTGGGATTTTCCCCGACTGATCAAAGAAATCGAAATCGGTTTACAGAAAGCCGCGAAACTCGGGCCAGTGAAATCGATCGGCTGCGACTCCTGGGGTGTGGATTACGTCTTAATCAATCGCGCCGGAGAAGTGATTGACCTGCCTTATTGCTACCGCGACGAAAGAACCGACGTGACCTTTGCTGAAATCCAGAAAAAGCTGTCTCCGCAAAAGATTTTCAGCGCTACCGGTATTGGGTCTCTTTCCATCAATACCCTTTATCAGTTGTATGCTGATTTAAAGACCCGTCCGAAGGTTTTAAAGGATACCGATAAATTCTTACTCATCGGTGATGCCGTAAGCTGGAAACTTACTGGAAAAATTTGTGCGGAAGAAACTTTGATATCGGGTAGTCAATTATGGGATACCAGTAAAAACAACTGGGCGTGGCCGTTGATTGAAAAGTTGAATATTCCGAAGCATCTTTTCCCCGAAACGATTCAGCCAGGAAAAGTTATCGCGAACCTTTCACCGGCTTTAGAAAAGAAAACTAAACTTAAAAACGTTCAGGTAGTAGCTGTATGCGCTCATGATACCGCCTCAGCGGTGGCTGCTGTCCCAGCGCCTAAGGGAAATCAATGGGCCTACCTTTCATCGGGAACTTGGTCCTTGCTCGGCGTTGAGCTCAATAAGCCATTGATCAATGAGGCGGTGCGTAAGGCTAATTTCACCAATGAAATCGGGCATAATCGTACCACTCGCTTTCTTAAATGTTTGGTGGGACTATGGATTTTGCAGGAATGTCGCCGTGAATGGATCAAGACCGATAAGAATCTCGATTACACAAGTATCACTCAACAGGCTCAAAAGTCTTCCGAGTTACGCTCCCTGATTAGACCTGATGATACCCGATTTTCAAAAATGGGCAGTATGGTTAAAAATGTTCAAGACTACTGCCGCGAAACCAAGCAGCCCGTTCCTCAATCGATCGGTGAAATCAGCCGCTGTATTTTAGATTCCTTAGCTCTACTTTATCGTGAAGAGTTAGATGGTGTTGAAAAACTCACCCGCAGAAAAATTAAACAACTTCATATTGTCGGCGGTGGCTGTCGTAACGACGTCTTAAATCAGGCCACAGCGAATGCAACGGGTCGAGTCATCGTGACGGGCCCGGTCGAAGCCACGGCCATGGGAAATATTCTCGTGCAAGCGATGGCGACCAAAGAACTGAAAAATATCGAAGAGCTTCGCCAGGTGGTTCGTCGATCCAATCAATTTAAGACCTTTAAACCAAAGTCCGCTGCATCTTGGGCCAAGGCCTACACTCTTTTCAAAAAACTTCCTAAATCTTAACATATAAAATATCATGTCTTCACTAAAATATGTATCTAACCTTTGGAATGACGCCGAAGTCGCCAAGCTCGATCCAGTCGGACGATTAGTTTATCGTTCGAACAAGTTGGGCGCCGACCAGCGCATCACCAACACCGGTGGCGGGAACACTTCTTCGAAGACGACTGAAAAAGATCCGTTATCGGGCAAAGACGTACCCGTTTTATGGGTTAAAGGTTCTGGCGGCGATTTACGTACGTCTACCCGCGAAAATTTCTCCTCACTCTACCAAGACAAACTCATCGAATTACAAGCCGTGTATGCTGCAC
>CAIOLH010000200.1 GCA_903859115.1 uncultured Opitutia bacterium
AGTAACAGGAAATTTTTCAATGACTCAAGTGGGCACGTGGAATTATGATTGGGGCTTTCGCTATGCGCAGAATCGTCACGATTGGACGAATGCGCCGGTGGATTTTGATTTAGTGCGTGGGGTGTCTTTAAATTTAAGCGGTTATCAGACTATCGAAGGCATGCGGAAGCGTTATGCGGTTCTGCAAGTCAATGCTGACGCAGCGCAGCATGCTCCACTATCGGGAGCGATCACCGTGCAGGGTTTGTATGGCGCCGATTGGAAGTTATCGGAAGAATGGACGGTGGGATATTTATTCTTAGCTGAAACTCGTGCGGTTAGATCCGCGATGGTTTTAGTTGTGCCAACTTTCCGTTGGAACTTTGCCCCTAATTGGTCGTTTGGTACGGGAAGAAAATCACTGATTTTAGATTACAAGATTGATGACGTATGGAAGACATCACTTGCGATTATGTTTTTACAGGAGGAAGCCCGATTGGCGGATGTCGCCGGCCAACGTCGGGATTTTGAAAGTGAGAGAGTTGCTGCAATTTTTGGGGTTAAGCATCAGACACCCACACGCTCAGATGAGATAAACCTTGGATGGGCTTTTAATGCTAAAGCTCGTACCGAGTTGGGCGGAGTGGAGTCGAAATTCAACTTAGCGCCTGGTGCATTGATTAGTTTGTCGTCTAGGTGGAAGTTTTGAGTCAGGGGACAAGTGGGCAAGGTGACATGGGACGCGAGTGAAACTCGCGAGGGGACAAGGTGACATGGGGACACGGTGACAAGGGGAGAGGCAAAGATACCAAACACAATTAATTGAGGGGACAAGGGACGCGAGCACAGCTCGCGAGGGGACAAGTGGGCAAGGGGAGATGTAATTACCTGATACAGGTTGCGTTGGGGGGATTTTATAGTAGGATTATTAAATGAGAACGACGTGGCTAATTTGCATTATGGGTCTTTGTTCGGCATGTTCGTTGATGGCGGCCGATGACAAGAAAGAGGATAAGAAGAATACTACGACGACCACGAACGGCACGATTGATGGTCAGAAAGTGAATACACGCACTTCTACTTTTGGCGGTGTCACAACGACCACTGGCACGATTGGTGGTGAGAGAGTGAACACACGTACTTCGACCTTTGGCGGAATCACGACGACCACTGGCACGATTGGTGATAAACGGATTGATACCCGCACCTCTACTTTCGGTGGTATCACGTCAACGACAGGAAAGCTCGGTGATCAGAGGGTTGATACACGTACCTCTACTTTTGGTGGTATTACGTCGACGTCCGGAAAAATTGGGGATGACTCAATTAAGACACGGACTTCCACGTTTGGTGGTGTGACAACGACTTCGGGTAATATTGGCGAAGAAGACGTTGAATTGAGACAGACGCAGTTTTAATTGAGGGGACAAGGTGACATGGGGACAAGGTGACACGGGGAAAACAATTGCGAGGGAGGTGGGGAGTGTTTCTAAATAAATCGATGAAGGCGGCGTTGCTACTCTCTTTAGTCCTATTGAATGGATTGTGTGCGGCGGAGTTGCCGGTGTCGCTGGTGGGGAGTGGTCCGGAATTGAAATATTTAAAAACTGAGAGAGGAGATAAGGTTTGTGATTTTTCGCATGCCGGATTTGGCGGAGGTGGCGTTGCGTTTCCGACATCGAACAATAAGAAATCAGTTGGTGCCGTGACAGGTGACGCGTCGGACGCCATTCAATCAGCAATCAATCAAGTCGCTGCAATGCCCTTGGTTGATGGAGTGCGTGGCGTGGTTGAATTATCTGCGGGCACATATAATTGTTCGAAAACTTTGGCGATTAAAACGAGTGGAATTATTTTAAAAGGTACGGGTAGTGCTGCGGGTGGAACCATGATTAAATTAACCGGAAAGCCGCATATTGCGATTGAGATAGCGCATGAGGTAGCGACTGCGGACGGTAAAGAGTCGAAAAAGAAAGCAAGAGAAGCCGCGGCGAATGAGGGGAAGTCGAAGGGGTCGTCCAAGCCGATAAAAATTACGGATGATTATGTTCCATCGGGAACTTGTGTGATTAATATACAATCCGCATCGAGTTTGAAGGCCGGTGACACGATTGAAATTACGCGTGAGGCGACCAAGGAGTGGATTCACTTTATGGGGATGGATAATTTAATGGATGGTGGAAAGTTGGAGACTTGGATGAAGGAAGATCGCTCCATATCCTATGTCCGAAAAATAAAATCGATAAAAGGAAATGAAATTACCATCGAAGTGCCTTTGACTGATTGCATTGACGCGAAGTTTTCAAATAAGTCGGGGGTAACGGTAACAAAAGTTGAGCCACAGAAAAAAATAACCAAGTGCGGAATGGAAAATTTTAGAATCGATGCGCCAAATCCGGTGGGGGATTGGCGGGACGCACAGAATATTGGAGTGATTATTAATAACGCGGAAGATATCTGGATGAAGAATGTCGGCATGAAGAATACATTTCCGGATTTGCAGGTGGGTGAAGATTCATCGCGCGTGACCATTGAATCTTTAAAGACCGAGCATCCCGGGGAGATTAAGCAGAGTGAGAGATCAAACGGGTATGCATCGTATGTCCGTTTACTTGGGACTCAGGTCTTGATGAACAAATGCAGTATGAGTGGGGATAATGCGTTTTATGTTTCAACCGCGAATACTACATCGCAATTGAATGTCGTTTTAAATTCTACGTTTAGTGGTGATGGCTCGATACAACCGCATATGACTTGGTCGACCGGCTTATTACTGGATAATTGTAAGTTTAACCAAGGTGCGATTATTATAAGGAATCGCGGCAAAGCGGGGTCGGGTCACGGCTGGACAATGGGCTGGTCGGTTGTTTGGAATTGTTCAGCGAAATCGATTACTGTGGAGCAACCCCCTGGTGCGACAAACTGGTGTGTGGGATCGAGCGGAAAGTATGAAGTCGAAGACAAGGGCAAGAGCACTTGGCTTTTCATGAAAGGGTCGACAGTGGCGCCGAGTAGTTTGTATGTCGCGCAGCTAACAGCGCGCCTAGGGGACAAGGGGACACGGTGAACGCGTGCGCAGCACGCGAGGGGACACGTGGGCAAGTTGGCACGTGGGCGAGGGGAGATGCAAAGATACACGGACGGCACACAGTGCCGCCCCTACCCATTAATTAACTGGCAGTTGGGCGGAGGTGGATTGAAGCCAAGCGTCTAACTTTTTCTTTAAGCTAATTTTTAATTCTACTTCTGAATTTGAGATGTCTTGTGACTCGCTTGGATCTTTGGCTAAATTATAAAGTTCATCACGATTATCTTCGTAGAAATGGATGAGGCGATAGTCGCCACTGCGAATTGCACTGTAAGGTTTGGCGCCGCCGACGCGGTGGTAGTGTGGGTAGTGCCAGAAGAGGTCACGTGTGGGCAATATAGCTGCCGATTTAAGAAGTGGAGTCAGGCTTACGCCGTCGATGATGGAAGGTTGTGAGGTGATGCCAGCCATCTCAATCAGTGAAGGATAGATATCGATAGACTGAACCGGTGTAGATTGAGCCGATTGATTAGCAGTAGCTTTTGGCCAATAGATGATGAAGGGGACGCGTACGCCGCCTTCGTAGGCTGAGCCTTTGCCGTCGCGGTGGGGTGAGTTGTCGGTTACTTTAGAAAGTCCGCCATTATCGCTAGTGAATACGATGATGGTGTTATCTGATAATTTTAGACGTTTCAGTGTTTCGCGGATTTTCCCGACTGAGTCATCCACGCTCGAAATCAGAGCAGCGTACGTGGCGTTATTTTGTTTAAGATTGGTTTTATCTTTTTGTTCGAACTTTTTAATCACATCGGCTTTACCGGCAATCGGTTGATGAACCGCGTAATGTGCGAGATACAAGAAAAAGGGTTTAGTCTGGTTTTGTTCGATAAATTTTACTGCTTCATCGCCTTCGCGGTCGGTTAAGAACTCGTTGGTTGGTCCGTCTTGAAGATTCAGAATTTTGTAAGGTGAGAAAAAACTTCCAGGCTGTCCGAGGTGATTGCCGCCGAGATTAATATCGAAGCCGTATTTCTGTGGGCCGTAGTTTTCAGATTCTTTGGCATTGGGCGATAAGTGCCATTTACCGATGAGTGCGGTGGAATAGCCTGCGGATTTAAATTGTTGAGGAAGTGTAGTCGTATCGGTCGAAATAAATTTCTGCCAATCTGGGATTTTTACTTGGGCGTTGTCGGGTGCGGGATAACCAGGAATCCAATCCGTGAGGTGGAGTCGGGCGGGGTATTTTCCAGTGAGTAAAGCGGCACGACTCGGGGAGCAGACAGTGGAGGAAGAATAGGCCTGAGTGAACTGTACGCCGTCTTTGGCGAGCTGATCGATGTGGGGTGTCTCGTAGAACTTACTGCCTGTGTAACCGAGATCCGTGGCGCCCAAGTCGTCGGTGAGGATGACGATGACGTTGGGAGGGCTCGCTAAGACTGGCGCGGTAAAGAAAAGAATTAGTAATAACAGGGGACAAGGTGACATGGGGCCACGGTGACAAGGTGACACGGGGACAAGGGGTTGTGTTAGGACGCGATGTAGTCGCGCCCGTACCCATTTTGAAAACTTAAATATTCGTCTCACGCCAAGCCGCGTTTGGTGGCTTGAGCGAAGGCGATGAAATTCTCGGTGATTCTATTTTTCTTTTCAACCTGAGCTTTTTCAATCGCCTGTGAGGTATTTAAACCGTCGCGGTAAAAGAGTTTAAATAAGTTTTTTGCTGAGGCGATTTCTTCGGGAGAAAATCCGGCGCGAGTGATGCCGACGACATTGACCATTTTAGTTTCGGCGGGATTACCATCAGCAATCATGTATGGAGGGACGTCTTGAACGCATTTGGAACAAGCGGCGATCATGGAGTAGTCGCCGATATTGCAGAATTGATGGATGCCGGCGTTCCAAGCGATGTTCACGTGGTCGCCGACGTGGACGTGTCCAGCAACAGCCGAGTGACTTGAGATGACGACGTGGTTACCGATCACGCAATCGTGAGCGATGTGTGAGTAGGCGAGAAGAACGTTGTTATCTCCGAGGATGGTCCATTCGCCTTCTTGGGTGCCCGAGTGAACGCTGACGTATTCTCGGAAAATATTTTTAGCACCAACCTTGAGACCGGGTTTACCGGGTCGAGCTTTGAGATCTTGAGTGCGTCCACCAATGAGAGCGTAAGGGAAGACTTCGCAGTCGGGTCCGAGTTGAGTGTAACCTTCGACGGTGGCGTGGTGATGGATGGTGCAACCATCAGCGAGGGTCACATCAGCACCGATGAATGCGTAGGCACCAATCGTTACATTCTGCCCGATTTTAGAGCCTGATTCGACGATTGCCGTGGGGTGAATCGTGGAAGCCATCGTGATTACGATTGATTGACCGAGTCAGCGATGGTGAAAAGTAAATCAGCGGACGAAACTGTTTCACCGTTCACGAGGCATTCGCATTCAGCGGCGGCGATACGACCGCGGACCTTGGTGAGCTTGGCGCGGATTTCAAGAGTGTCGCCTGGAGTGACAGCTTTACGGAATTTAACATTATCCGCGCTCATGAAGAAAACAACTTTGGGTGCTTCGTCTATGGCGGCACGACCGAGCATTATGAGTCCAGCAGCTTGAGCCATGGCTTCCACTTGAAGAACGCCCGGCATTACTGGCTGACCTGGGAAGTGTCCTTGGAAGTAAGGTTCGTTGATGGTGACATTCTTAATCGCGACGAGTGAGTCGTCGGTGCGTTCGATGACGCGATCGACCATCACGAAAGGATAGCGATGAGGAAGGGCGTTGAGAATTTGACGGATGTCGAGCGCGGTGCCTTTAGGGCTGATAGGAGCTTCGATTTTTTGAGATGAAGAAGTGGAAGGCTTTTTCTTTTCTTTCGATTCCTGCCACTGTTTACGGACGGCGGCGGCGAGGCGTGAGTTTAGGGCGTGGCCTGGGCGGACGGCGATGATGTGGGCTTTGAGACGAATGCCCGACAGTACGATGTCGCCAATGATATCGAGGATTTTGTGGCGGACTAATTCATCTTTGAAGCGCAGAGGCTCTTTGCTGACTACTTTGTCGCCTTTTAAAATAATTGCAGAGTCGAGAGAGCCACCTTGGATGAGACCTTTTTTGAGAAGCTCTTCGATGTCTTCGTAAATCGTGAAAGTACGAGCGGGAGCGATTTGTGCTTCGTAAGTTTCTGGATCGATATCGATGGTTAAGTGTTGAGTGTGGATACCACGATCATCGGCGGAAGTGCAGGTGATGCGGAGACCATCGAAGGGAAGTGCGATGATTGAGCGGCTGCCTTCGTTGATGGTGATTGGTTGAGTGAGCGTGAAAACTTCGCGATCTTCTTTTTGTTCAACGATACCCGCTTGATGGATGAGGGTGGTGAAAGGGCGAGCTGAACCGTCGACAATCGGGGGCTCGGAAGCGTCGAGCTCGACGATGGCATTATCGATGGCCATACCGCTGAAGGCGGAGAGGACGTGTTCGATGGTGTGGAGCTTAACCGTGTCGGATGTGACTGTCGTTTTACGTTCCAATTCCGTGACCATTTCGGAGACGGGTCGGATTTCGGGTTTACCGATGATATCGGTACGACGAAAGACAACGCCGGTGTTGGGGGCGCCTGGCTTGATGGTGAGGGTGACCTCCTGGCCGGTGTGTAAGGCTTTGCCTTTGACCGAGGCCTCTTTGCCGATGGTTCGCTGTTTCATACCTACTGTCAGTTATTCACACCCATAATAGGGTGTAAAGCATAGTTAAGGGTACAAGTAGGCACGGTGACACAGGGACATGGGAAAATGCACAAATTTAGGGGACAAGGTGACATGGGGACACGGTG
>CAIOLH010000201.1 GCA_903859115.1 uncultured Opitutia bacterium
CAACAAAACGAGACTGAGGTAAAATTTCTTTAATCGCGGCAACTAAGGCAGCACGGGTGGGCGAAGAAGACGGACGAGCTACAAAGGCTAAACCGGCACCACCATTAGCTTTTTCAGAGGCGGATAACTTGCGGATTAAATCACGAACTTCGGAAACAGAAATCACTGAACCACTAGAACCAATGGAAGTTTGCGCACGCTCAGGGTCATAGAGATCGAGGACACTCGCTTGTGCGAATTTCGATGAAGCTGAACCGCTCGCACGATGGCTTGGATTTCCTTCAACTTTAGTTGGACGGTGTTGATGGGTTTCAACAATCAAAGGCTGATTGGATAATTCACCAGGGAATGAACTCGCGTAGTAGGTAGCGACGCCAGGAATCGTGTTTTCAGGCTGTTTGCTATAAGGTAAAGTGTGGTTACGTGGTTCGCGACATCCAGCGAGGCCTAATCCAGCCAAGCCAAAAGAAGCACCCATCAACATTAAGAATTCGCGACGTTCAACTTTCGAGATGTTCGATGCATCGTCCAAGAATTCGCGTTCGGCACGCGTGCGGAACTCGGGCGACTTGTTGCGTTCATCGAGACTACGCCAGTAGGTAGGTCCCGTAGTTTCGCCCTCTTGGGCAATAGGATGTTGAAAAACTTTCTTACTCATATTGAGAAATTTAAATTAGCGGTGGCAGCCAGAACAGCTTTGTGGCGGATTGACTTTCCAGTCGTGTACGAACTTGGTTCCCTGAGTTGCTTGGGCTTCAGGTGATTCAGCTTTCCACGCTAAATCAGTAACTTTATCGAGCGGGCGGATGTATTGTTCAGGATTGCGGTGACAATCTAAACAGAAACTCATGTTCAAAGATTTTTGCTGGCCGACTACGACTTGTTGATCGATGCGACCGTGACACTCCACGCAACTGACGCCGCGATTGATGTGCACGGCGTGATTAAAATAAACATAGTCGGGAGCCTTGTGAACCTTGACCCAGCGAACTGCTTCACCCGTCTCTACGCTGCGACGAATTAACGCCAAGGCAGGACTGTCCGACTTTACTTGGCTGTGACAGTTCCAACAGGTGTTGGAGGTTGGAACGTTGGAGTGACCAGAACGATCAACGAAATTGTGGCAATAACGACAGTCGAGACCGAGAACAGAATCAGGACCAGCGTGGAATGAGTGATCAAAAGCTACAGGTTGATCGGGAGTGTATCCAACGTTCAAATACTTATTCGTGGCGTATTCATTGATTGCTGCAACGACGACAGCACCGGTCGCTAATAAGCAGACCAGAATTTGAAACGGCACATTGTTAATCGAACGGCGGAAGAAGTTACCGCGAGTGGAGGGTCGATTAAGAAATTCAAGAAGTTTACGCATCGGGGGCGAACGATAGAAATTAACGTGAAGAGTTTCGCGCTACGGCGCGGCCTTCGGGTTGTGCAGAAAGATTAGAAGACACGGTAAATGTTTTCTGTGAATCAGCAGAAGTTGAGCCAGTGGCTTTAGACAAAAAACCGAGAGACAAAACAGAGGCGACGGACGTGCCGGCTTTGATCAGAAAGTTTTGCCTAGAGGTGCTTTGCTCGCTCATGAATAGAATGTATAGAGGCACAAAACCTACCCCCCTTCGCAACCGAAATTTTCAACGATTTTTAGGGTAATTTTCGTCAATGACCCGTGCATAGTGTGTTTATAACCTGTAAATTGAGACCTTAATAAAGTTGTAAAACATTTATAATGAACAATTTATGATAAAAAGAATTGTTATTTTCAATAAAATTGGGTCTTTGGGACCCTATTTAGGCCTTAAAGACTATTAGAAAAAGAGACGATTAACCCCTGTGGGGCTAATCGTCTCTAGGACTAAAAATGTCGAATTATCGGCTTAATGACTTAGCTGCAATGCGTACGAGCTCGGTAAAGCTTTTAGCATCGAGTGCGGCACCACCGATTAATCCGCCGTCAATATCTTGTTCCGCCAATAAAGCGTCAGCGTTATCAGGCTTCATTGATCCGCCGTAGAGAATTAAAATACGCGCTGCGGTGTCGGCGCCAAATTGTTGAGCGAGAAGTTTACGAATGAACGCATGAACTTCTTGAGCCATTGCCGGAGTCGCAGTCTTGCCAGTACCAATTGCCCAAACGGGTTCGTAAGCTATAATGACGCTCTCCGCTTTGGCCGCAGGAACTCCGGCTAAGCCCGCTTCGAGCTGACGACGTACCACTTCCATGGTTTGATTCGCTTCACGTTCAGCGAGTAATTCGCCGACGCACAAGATGGGCTTCAAGGTCGCAGACAAAGCGGCCAAGACCTTGCGATTTATAAATGCATCATCTTCACCAAAAATGCTACGACGCTCACTATGACCAATAATCACGTGGGTAACGTGCAGGTCGCGAAGCATCGACGCAGAGATTTCTCCGGTGAATGCACCGTTGGCTTTATCGTGAATGTTTTGAGCACCGAGTGCAATTAATGAGCCTTCAATCGCATGACCCACGGCAGAGAGTGCGGTGAATGGAGGACAGAGAACAACGTTAACGGAGGCTTGTGAGCCGACCGAGGCTGCGGAAATTTCTTTAACAAGTTCAACGCCTTCGGTGGCGGTCTTGTTCATTTTCCAGTTACCAGCAATGAGAGGAGTACGTTTAGACATGATATTTAAAATTAAGCAGAGAGTGCAGCGACACCTGGAAGAACTTTGCCTTCGAGATATTCCAAGGAAGCGCCGCCGCCGGTTGAACAGTGCGACACCTTCGTATCGACACCAAATTTCTTAGCAGCTGTAGCCGTATCGCCACCGCCAACGATAGTGATCGCACCACGTTCAGTGGCTTTCGCGACGGCTTGAGCCATGGCCTTGGTGCCTACGGCGAATTTTTCGAATTCGAAAACACCACAAGGGCCATTC
>CAIOLH010000202.1 GCA_903859115.1 uncultured Opitutia bacterium
GTGCCTGAGTTTATGGCCGTTGAGCGCTATTCGCACGTCATGCACTTAGTCTCCCAGGTTGAGGGAAAAATTTTACCCACGGCCACGCCCGCGGATGTGATTAGATCTTTATTTCCTGGTGGAACTATTACGGGCGCACCGAAGGTTCGTACGATGCAGATTATCTCGGAAGTAGAACCTGTGGCGCGCGGATTTTATACTGGTTCCGTGGGCTGGATCGGTGCTTCGGGTAATATGTGTTTCAATATTATTATCCGCTCGCTTTGGACAACAAGGGGACGCTGTTTTATTCAAGCGGGCGCTGGAGTAGTCGCTGACTCCATTCCCGAGCAGGAATATCAAGAGTCGCTGCGCAAGGCCCAGGCGCCACTCCTTGCGGCAACCCAAGCTCAGCTATAATCATGCAGGCTTGGGCTAATCAGAAATATGTTACCGTGCCCGATCAGGCTACGGTTTCACAAATCAGTCCAGACTTCAGTTTCTTTGAAACCTTTGCTTTGCGCGGGGGTAGAGTGGAATCGCCGGAGTTTCACGAAGCCAGAATGATGTCGGGCTTGGTTCACTTAACTTTAGATAAAAATAAATTACACTTAAATTTTTCTGATAAAATACATCACTGGTCGCCGATTCTTAAAAATCTTTTATCTAGTGAAAAAATTAACGACGCTATTGTGCGCTGGATGGTTGTTTCAAATAATGATGGTAGTTTGACGGAGTGGGTCACAGTGCGACCACTTCCTGCTACCCCTGCATCAGTAGATTTATTTTTGCTAAAAACGGTACGCGACAAAGCCGAGTGGTTGCCACGTCCTAAAACCGGTCCATGGAAAAACTCACAAACGGCGTTAGATGAATTAAAAAATTTATCGCAGAGCTTTGATATGGAAGGTGTCCAATTTGATTCACTTGGAAATATTTCAGATTGCACGCGTAGTGCGTTGGCGTGGTGGGATGGGATGGAATGGTTTACTCCCAGCCAAGAAACCCAATGTTTGGCGAGTACCTCACTGCAGACCTTTCAAAGAAGTTTGCGGAGCAAGAAATCAATCAAGCCAGCGAATCAATCATTTCCACTTAATGCCCAAAGTTTAATTGTCCTTCGGTCCACGTTTGAAGGTGGTGCCGTGAGGGTTAAGAATGTTTTTAATTCCGAGCGCGAATTAATTTGGACTGCTTCACCAAATCAAGATGAAGCCATGTCTGCTTTGGCTCACTTAAAAGAATTTAGAGTTCAGCGCTCGGTCAGTTTATTATAAACAGGCCAAGCGGTAGAAAATATAAAAAGAGTTAAATAGATAATACTGATCAGCGATGAGAATGCTAAGGCAACGAGCAGTTCAGGAAATTTTATGCTCTGATTTTCACCCGAAGATTGATGATAGGCTTTAAAGGATATCCATGTAGCGATGCTTGCTAAGATAAAAAGACACACCAGCGAGCCCTGAAAATGGTTGAAGAAAAAACTCGTCAGAGCGGGAAGAGTGTGGGCCTCGCCTCTGATAATATTAGCTAAAATAGGTTGGGACCGAAAAGCGATTACGCCGACCGAGGTGGGGAGGGCGGCGGTAAGAAAAACCGATAAGCCAGCTGCGGAGGAATGTGTCCCTCCTTGACAGTCTTGACAAACACTTGCGCCTTGCCCGCCCACTGTACTTGAAGATTTCCCTGCGCCGCATTTGGTA
>CAIOLH010000203.1 GCA_903859115.1 uncultured Opitutia bacterium
AACATGGTGCGCGAACGCATCTGGTGGTTAGTTTTGTCGGTCCTCATATTTTTCACCCTCGCGCTTGTTTATACCTATAATATGATGCCTGAGTATAAGGCGTCGGGTCGTCTGCGCGTATTTCGATTGGCCCCAAATATTTCGGGCTCCAACACGGCCGCTGAAAGTAATTTTAGTATTACTTCCAGTGACGATTTTTATACGGCGATTGAGTCGATGCGAAGCAGCGCCATTATCGAAGCTGTTTCTCGTCAATTAACCACCGCAGAAAAAAAGGAAGTGTTGGCACCTTATCAAGGCGGCAGTGTTTTTAGTGGACCGCTTTCCGAGCAAGAAGTTTTCTCAAAACAGAGATCGATCACCCCGCAACGTCAGACTTTAGTTGTAAGCGTTGAATTTACTCACCCTAACCGCGAACTAGCCCGTCAGGTGACTGCACTTTTTTGTAAAGCTATTCAGAAGAATAGCGAAGATGAGCGCTTGGTAATCACCAATCCTTTAGTCGAAAAGTACCGAATGGATATTGATTCCGTTGAAGATAAAATTCGTAAACTCTACGACAAGCGAAACGACTTAGTTAAAGGCCAGAAATTACTCTCGATTGCCAAAGATACAAATACCCTGACTTCAGAGCGCGCCGCCTTGGTTCGCGCACGTGAAGATACCCGCAAGGCCATCGATGAAATGGAAATTATTTGGCGTTTAATCGGTGAATATAAACAGAACGGCAAAGATCTATACGATGTTGCCCAAGTGAGAAGTGATGAGCGCGTTTCCGCTTTTGGCTCCAAAATAAGTGATTTGCGTGTCGCGGTCCGAACGATGGAAGAAAAATATACCGATGAGCACCCTACGTTAATTCAGGCCCGTGCACAGCTTAAGCAAACTGAAGCCGAATTGCAAAATGCGATTATTACGTCCGTGAATCGCATCCAAGTAGCGATACAAAATGCCCATGCCAATTATGAAGCAATCATTTCTAATTTAGATAAGAAGGACGATGAAATCGCGCGTTTAACTGTCGCAAATAATGAACTCGAACGCGTCGACAAAGAAATTAAAAGCCAGGAAGATTTCTTATCTCGTCAAAAACAAAGCATCGAAGAAGCAAAAATTCGTTCATCAACCACTGGAACCACTACTTCGATTAAAGTTCTAGATAGTCCTTCGGTCGCTGACCGTCCCGCCAATAAGAATTTTTATCTCAACGCCATGATTGGCTTAGCGATGGGAGCGATTTTTGGTTTAGGTTTAATCATCTTACTCGGTACATTTGATGACCGGATCAAGTCCCCCAAAGAAGTTGAAGCTGCATTGGGCATTCCTATTTTAGGAACAATTCCGCAGGTTTCAAAATCAGTTGGCCCCGAACGTGCACTGTTGGCCATGCATGATAAAGACGTCGTCGCAGTCGAGGCCGTACGTACCATCTATTCGTCCATGCGTGTTAATCCCGCATCGATGTCTAGTCACGTTTTCTTAATCACCTCAACCCGTCCAAGTGAAGGTAAGACCTTCGTCGCCACTAATTTAGCGCTGGGCTTCTCTCAACACGGAGAAAGAGTTTTAGTTATTGATGCTGACTTACGACTTCCGAACGTCGGTCCTTCCTTGGGTCTAACTGGCACTGAAGGTATTTCGCGTTGGTTTAATGATGAGTCTACTATCGATGAATCCATCGTTAAAAATGTAGCACCTAATTTGGATGTGTTACCTGTAGGTATGAGTTGCCGCAACCCCACGCAGGTGATCAGTAGCGCAAAGTTTATCGAAATGTTAACGCTCATGCGTTCACGTTATGATCGTATTTTTATCGACTCGCCTCCCATCGGTGCCGTGTCTGATGCCTTGAACCTGATTCCTAACGTCGACGGCGTCATCTACGTCGTGCGCTATAATTTCGTTTCCACGCGGAATGTTGCTGAATGTATTACCCGACTCCGTGAAGTGGGCGTCCCTATTTTAGGCGCTGTTCTTAACCGTATGTCTATTCGCATGGCTTCTGTTTACACAGATAGTTTTGATGCGAGTTATGAGAAGTATTATAATGCCGCCGCGGGCGCTGCAGCCAAGGGCGATGATGAAGATGCGGTTGCCTCTAACGAAAACCCTGAAGATAATCCTAAGGTTTAACGATGAATCGTGTTTGGTTATTTCTTCTACTGCCGTTAATTTTCACTGGGTGCCAGACCGCGCCTGGTACAGGCCGTAGTCAGCTACTCATGGTTAGTAACTCGGAAGTGTCGACCATGGCATCTACGGAGTACGCTAAGATGAAAAAACTCCCCAACGACCCACGTTTAGAGAAGGTTAAGAAAATTGGCTTAGCGATCGTTGCGGTCGCCCGAAAAGAAGATAAAAATAAGATTTTACCAGCCGCCAATCTCTGGGAGTTCGCTATTATTGATGATAAATCACCCAATGCATTTGCGATGCCGGGTGGAAAAATCGGTTTTAACGTCGGCATGTTTCCATACGCTCCGACTGACGACGATATTGCTGTAATCCTGGGCCACGAAGTTTCACACGTTTTAAACCAACACAGTAACGAGCGCATCTCCCAAGGATTACTCGTTGCTGCAGGTGCCGTCATTGTGGACGAGGCCACCAAGAATAAATCTGCACACACTCGACAGGCTTGGATGACCGGATTTGGTCTCGGCGCTCAATTCGGCGTACTTTTACCTTTTAGTCGCGAACATGAATCAGAAGCCGATCATTTGGGCTTACTCTTCATGGCTAGGGCAGGGTATAATCCTGCAGCTGCTCCAGCGTTTTGGAATCGTTTTTCTAAAGCCGGTGGCACCAAGCCGCCCGAGTTTTTCTCCACTCACCCCGCGGATGAAACTCGAATCAAGCAGTTGAATAGTTGGATGTCGGAAGCTAAGGCTCAAATGCCTAAGTCTGTTACTCCAACTCAGTAATTAGCGTACTTCAATCTCTACGGGGCAACGGAGATAAACACCTTTAGGATCATTCAGACTTCCGACGCGATTCAAAAAGTTCATGTGCGCTTTTAGAATTTGTAGTGCCGGATCATTCTGCTTCGTTTTTACGAAAACAGGGCTTTCATTTTCTTCATCGGATAGTAATTTCTGTAAAATATTTTCGCGACCTGAGTAGAGTGAGGGTACTTGTATAATGGCTGCGTCAGGCTTTTTCGCTAATTCTCTCGCAAGGGTGATAGCATCCACCAGCCCGCCCATCTTATCAACGAGTCCCACCTCTTTGGCGTTCACTCCCAGCCAAACCCGACCTTGGGCAATTTCATGCACCTGTGCGGGTTCTATTTTTCGACCTTCAGATACAACGTTCAGAAAGTCTTGATAAACTTGGTCGACCATTTTTTGAACAATGGCCATCTCTTCAGCGGTAGCTGCTCGATGGCTTGAAAATAAATCAGAATAACGTGACGTCTTAACGCCATCGGTCCCTAGGTTGATTTTCTTGGCTAATTCTTGATAATTGAAATGCAGTCCGAACACACCAATCGAACCTGTAATCGTAGCAGGATTCGCCATAATTCTATTTCCTCTTGCGGCGATATAGTAGCCTCCGCTGGCGGCTACATCACCCATGGATACCACCACGGGAACGCCACTCTGTTTAAGTAAGCCCACTTCACGAGCGACGATATCGCTCGCAAATGCTGAGCCACCCGGACTGTTAATTCTCAAAACGACCGCTTTGATAGATTTATCACCCCGTAAATCGCGTAAATTTTTCGCGAGTCGATCTCCGCCCACGTTGTGATTGTCGCCCCAGCCATCGACGATTTCACCTTCGGCATAAATCACCGCAATCTTTCCATCACCCGATGAAAAATTAACCTTACTGGCATATTTAGTGAGTGAAATTTGTCTAAAGGATTGGCCATTGTCATCGGCGGCTGCTCCCAATGAACGAATTTTAATGACGAGTTCATCGCGCTGACAGAGTTCATCGACCAATTTTATTTTTTTTGCCACATCGGTTGTGAAAATTCCGCCTGAATTGGCGATACGATTAAGGGCGATAGTAGATATTTTTCTCGATTCGCTAACGTCCGAGACGATTTTTTTCCAAGCACCTCCGAGTAGTAACTCAGTTTGTTCGCGGTCGGATTCACTCATTTTCTCGCTTAAAAATGGCTCTACGGCCGACTTATATTTACCCACTTTAGTTACTTGTACGCCCACTCCAAGAGATTTTAAAGTTTCTCCAATGTATGGGCTGTAGCGGGCGAGCCCTTTAAATTCAACTTCTCCCGCGGGGTGGGCATAAATTTTATCCGCCACACTTGCTAAATAGTACTCATGCTGTGATCCGTTTTCAATCCAAGCAATTACTGGTTTTTTCGATTTTTTAAATTCGTGAATCGCTTGGCGCAGTTCGTTAAGTTGTACTAGTCCAGCATCGGTTTCTCCGGCAATTAATAATCCTATAATATTTTTATCTTTCGCTGCCTGTTTGACCGCTTCGATCGCACGTAATAAATCTACTTCGGGTGCTTTTTGACTATCAAGCAGGATAGATAAACCAGGACTACCGTGCTGAGGTGTGTCATTGACGACCATTCCGTTACCAATGACCAACATGGTTTTCGCTTTCAGGGAAACGCCAGGAGTTTCATGATTACTCGCTGCGCTAATTAATCCGATGATGAGAACGAAAAATAAAAAGCAGGCGAGTGCTCCCGCAATAAACGTGCCCATGACTGACGCTAAGAGAGCTTTAAAAAATTCTTTCATGAGAGTATTTATAGAAAAGTTAGTTTAAGTGAGTACTTTGGTCGACTGCGTAAGAATCGCCAATCAAATTGAGATTATTTACAGCGTTTCGGCTCGATTTTTTTCCTGTTTGGTGAAGTCTCTTGGCTATGTCCGACCCGACACAAGATCCTACCGCCGGTACCGCTCGTAAGGCTCTAGCAATTAATCTCGATCGCTCGGCTTACGGCGTTTTTGCCGAGATTGGTGCAGGCCAGGAGGTGGTTAGACACTTCTTTAAAGCAGGTGGAGCCTCGGGCACAGTCGCCAAAAGTATGTCTGCCTACGACATGCGTGTCAGCGATGCGATTTACGGACACCCTAAACGTTATGTTTCGCGTGAACGCCTCGAACAAATGATGAGTCACGAATACGGACTACTCGTGGATCGTTTGGCCTCTGAACGTGGTGCCGCCACTCGCTTCTTTGCTTTTGCTGATACCGTGGCCACCACGCCGCACGACGGCAAAGGGCAGGGGCACTCTTGGATGGGCATGCGTTTTCAGGATGAAGTAGGCGCTGCGCCGAGTGATATCATTTTACACTTACGACTTTGGAATCGCGACGCTAACCGCCAACAAGATGCCCTCGGGGTCGTGGGAGTTAACTTGGTTCACGCTGCTTTAAATTCGAATCGTGATCTCAATAAGTTTCTCACTAGCTTAGTGGACGATGTGGGCTCGGGTCGCGTGGAAATAGATTTTATTTATTTTAGTGGGCCGGCATTTAGTAAATTTAATCCTCAGTCAGCATTAATTCAGTTGGTTCGACTAGGTCTAACCGATGCCGTATTATTCGATGATCAAGGACAGTCGGCTGTCGCCAGTGAGTTTTTCTACAAAAAATCTATTTTAGTCGCCCGCGGAACTTTTCGCCCTATTTCATTGGTCAATGAGGATATGTTGGCCTGTGCTGAACGTTCTTTAGCGAAGAAGAAAGAAAGTGTTTCGATATTTGAAATGTGCGTCGGACAGGAATCGACCGACCTAAAAGAAATTCTCGATCGTATTGCTCTCGTGAGTACCTTGGGGCGCCCTCTCTTAATTACACGTCACCGTGGGTGGTATCGCTTGCCCGCCTATTTCCGTCTACATACCGATGGAGAAATTACCCTCATCGCGGGTATGAATAACTTAGTAGATTTATTTAACCCACAACACTACACGCACCTTGAGGGTGGAGTGTTAGAAGCTTGTGGTCGTCTCTTTAAGGAAAATGTTAAAGTGATGGTTTATCCTATGCGCGGTGATCAGTTGCGTCGTTTGATTGAAGATCCCATAGCTTGCCAGGTTTGCTTCCCCGAAACTTATCAAATCGAAGTCGACTCTGTGGTTACTGCGGCTGACGTTCAGGTGCGTCCAGCGGTGGCAGGATTATTTGAGCACCTAAGAACTAACGGATTTTTAGTACCCATCACTGGCGCGAGTCCACAGGCCTTGGCTTGTCAGCCTCGCACCTTGGCCGAACGGATAGCGGCCGGAGTAGAAGGCTGGGAAAAAGAAGTGCCAGCCCCAGTCGCTAAAGAAATTACCCGCCGAAAGCTCTGGCTTAAGTAATTCTTCGGTTTGCAGGTTTTGATTTTTCGACTTTATGTAAGACTCGCTAATGAGTTCGACGCCTACGTCCCTACCTTCTGGTCCTAATACGGAATTGGCTCTGTCCGTTGAACGTGCCTATCGCGAAGTGATTGTGTTAGATCGATTAGGCGCGATTTGGTCGGTCATTCTTGCCAAGTGTTTATTAGCTCAGTGGGCAATCAATGAGTTTTCTATTCCCATCAGTGGGCTTCGCTATATCTGGCTACTCACACTCTCGATGGCTGTAGTTGTAACGGGCCTTTACCTCCGTGCTCATCAATCAAAAATAAATTTTCTGCCCAATCAGCTGCGCGTAGGAACCGCTATTTTTACAGGACTGCTAGTTTCGTTAGGTTTTGTTCTTTATGCACACTTCGCCCTCACACTTTTCTCGGGCATTACTGCCGCTGCACTGACTTGTGCCTTATTCGGAGCGTGGTCACTCGCTCGTGCCGCCCTACGCAATGCTTATCCTCCCTTGGTGGGTGCGTTGATTTGGTGGATTCTGGCTGGTTACGCCCTCGTGAGCAAAGATAACTACGCGTTACTTTGGATCGGACTAGGAATGTTCTTTGCACAAGCGCTGCCAAGC
>CAIOLH010000204.1 GCA_903859115.1 uncultured Opitutia bacterium
CGTCAAAGGCCGAACTTTTAATGAGCGAATACCCAAAACTGCTGCACGAGCTGCGTTGAGCGTCGGGGCCATATAGACCCCACGTAAAACGGCCTCTGCACGCATGGCGTTTTCGTCTTTGCGCGGCAGCATTCCGGCCGCCGTATTCACAATCATTTGTAACTGATTGTTTTTCAGAAGGTCTAAAACATTGGGCCGTGATCCTTCAGAAATTTTTCCAAGTTTGATAATCTTCACACCAGCAGCTTCAATCGCTGCGGCGGTTCCACTGGTAGAATAAATATTAAAGCCGAGTGACGCTAAATCGCGAGCGATCGCCACCGCGCCGTCTTTATCTCGATCCTTAACCGAAACGAAAACATTTCCGGCGACAGGTAAAGCTGGGTGTGCGGCCATCTGTGCTTTAGCATAAGCCATTCCCAAATCATCATCGACGCCCATCACTTCACCGGTCGAACGCATTTCAGGTGATAAGGCTATCGGTGCACCAGGGAAACGGCTGAATGGGAAAACAGATTCCTTAACGGACCAATAAGGCGGACGAATCTCGCGGGTAAAACCGAGATCTTTTAATTTCGCACCCAACATGCACAAGGAAGCTAATTTCGCGAGAGGCACTCCAATCGCTTTAGAAACAAAAGGTATGGTCCGCGAGGCACGTGGATTCACTTCCAACATAAACACCGTGTTATCTTTAATCGCGAATTGGATATTCATCAGACCCACCACACCCAGTCGTTTGGCGAGGGCGTGTGTGATACGACGAACCTCATCAATAATAGCAGGGCTCAGTGTGTGAGGAGGTAAAACCATTCCCGCATCGCCGGAGTGAACACCAGCGTGTTCTACGTGTTCTAACATTCCACCTATCACGGTCATTTCACCGTCGGAAATAGCATCAACATCCAACTCAATCGCATCTTCTAAGAATTTATCCAGTAACACAGGTTTACCTGGAGCTACATCAAAGGCTTCACGAACAACGGATTTTAATTCATCCATTCCGTAAACGATAAACATACCGCGACCACCGAGAACGAAGGAGGGACGGAGTAAAATAGGGAAACCGATTTCTTCTGCTAACTTATAGGCTTCGTCCGGAGATAAAGCGGTTTTGTTAACGGGCTGACGAATATTGAGTTCGATTAAAATATCTTTGAACAACTGACGATCTTCAGCGAGGGCGATACTCGAGGGGGAAGTTCCGACAATCTTAACACCGTGAGCTTCGAGATCGGCCGCTAAGTTCAAAGGAGTTTGACCACCAAATTGTACAATCACCCCGACACATTTTTCAGTGCGGTAGATTTCTAAAATATCTTCAAGCGTCAGAGGCTCAAAATATAAACGATCGGAAGTATCGTAGTCGGTCGAAACCGTTTCGGGATTTGAATTCACCATCACCGTTTCATAGCCCGCCGCACGCAAGGCGTACGATGCATGCACGCAACAATAGTCGAATTCAATTCCTTGACCGATACGATTGGGACCACCGCCTAAAATCATGACCTTCTTTTTATCCGAAGGTTTAACTTCCGACTCATCACCATAAGAGGAATAAAAATAAGGTGTGAAAGATTCGAACTCCGCAGCACAAGTATCAACCAGACGGAAGACCGTACGAATGCCCGCGTCGTTACGTTGGGTGTAAACTTCCGCGGACGTTAATCCAGTAGCAAAAGCAATTTGACGATCCGCGAAGCCCGCTTCTTTAGCCTGACGCAATAAATCGGTACTTACATTTTTACCAGCAGCCTTGAGCGCTAATTCGATATCAACAATTCCACGGAGCTGACGTAAGAACCAAGGATCAATTTTAGACGCTTCGAAAATTTGGGTTTCGGTCATCCCTGCTAACATCGCGTAGCGAATGTAGAATGGACGCTCAGGATTTGGACGAGCCAGGCGCGCACGAATTTCAACATGATCACGAATAGCGTCATCGCCCATCTTACCACCACAACCAAGACCCCACGCACCAATTTCAAGTGAACGTAGAGCCTTTTGGAAAGATTCTTTAAAAGTGCGGCCGATAGCCATCGCTTCACCGACCGACTTCATAGCAGAAGTTAAGGTCGTATCAGCACCAACAAATTTTTCGAAAGTGAAACGAGGAATCTTGGTAACGACGTAATCGATGGTTGGCTCAAAACACGCAGGGGTCGATTTCGTGATATCGTTCTTCAGTTCATCGAGCGAATAACCCACAGCCAACTTAGCGGCGATTTTTGCAATCGGAAATCCAGTAGCCTTGGAAGCGAGTGCGGATGAACGAGAAACACGTGGGTTCATCTCGATGACAATCATACGACCGTTCGCAGGATTAACGGAGAATTGAATGTTGGAACCGCCCGTTTCAACGCCGACGGCGCGAATTACCGCAAACGAGGCATCGCGCATTAACTGATACTCTTTATCGGTTAAAGTAAGTGCCGGAGCTACGGTGATTGAGTCGCCTGTATGGACGCCCATCGGATCAAAATTTTCGATCGAACAAATGATAACGCATTGATCTTTGTGATCTCGCATCACTTCCATTTCATATTCTTTCCAACCCAACAAACACTCTTCAACCAGGACTTCATGGACAGGGGATGCATCTAAACCACCTTGCACCATTGTTTCGAACTCTTCTCGGTTGTAAGCGATGCCACCGCCCGTTCCGCCGAGCGTATAAGAAGGGCGAATAATAATGGGGAATTGTCCACCGATGAGTTCTACCGTGGCGCGAGCCTCTTCGAGGTTTTTGATGACGCGGGAGCGGGGTACATCGAGTCCGATTTCTAACATTAACTTTTTAAATATTTCGCGATCTTCGCCGCGCTCAATCGCATCTTCTTTAGCACCAATTAACTCTACGCCGTATTTGGCGAGCACACCGGTGCGAGCGAGTTTGAGCGAAAGATTTAATGCTGTCTGCCCACCGAGTGTCGGGAGAAGTGCATCCGGTTTTTCTTTGGCGATAATTCTTTCTACCGACTCAACCGTGAGTGGTTCGATGTAGGTGACGTCCGCCGTTTCTGGATCCGTCATAATCGTCGCTGGATTTGAATTAACTAAAATAACTTTGTAGCCCTCTTCGCGCAGAGCCTTACACGCCTGCGTTCCTGAATAATCGAATTCACAGGCTTGGCCTATGATAATAGGGCCGGAGCCGATGATGAGGATGGTTTTGATATCGGTCCTCTTTGGCATAATTTAAGGCAGAGAGTCATCTACTCGTTAAAGGGGGGTCAAGTGGGGAGTTTAAACATTTTCGAGAAACTCTTGCACGGGGTGACCAAGCTGACATCACTAGGAGTGTGGATATTATAAGAATCAGTGGAATCAGGTCTTTCGGACACCATGGTGCCCTCCCCGAAGAGAAGCGCCTAGGCCAACGTTTTACTGTGTCGGTCGACCTCGAAGTGGACACCCGACCCGCTGCAGCAACCGATGATTTAAAACTCACCGTAAATTATGCAGAAGTTATCCGTACGGTTGAGGCTCAACTTACTGGAAAACCAGTTTATCTTATTGAAACCCTCGCTCAACAAATCGCGGCACATTTACTCGGAACCTTTCCCGTTGTTAAAGCCGTCACGGTCGAAGTTACCAAGCCTTTCGCGCCAGTAGCCGCTGATTTTGAGGCCATTTCCGTTAAAATCCGCCGCGAGCGCATCTAAAATGGGTGAGCGCCAATTCCTTCTCGGATTGGGCAGTAATATTGGGAATCGGGCTGATTTTATTGGCCAAGCCATTCAAAAGATTAGTCGGATTCCAGGCGTCCAGTTATTGGCTATTTCCCAGGCATTTGACTCAGATCCTGTCGGCTACACCGACCAAGAAAATTTCTTAAATCTTTGTATTGCAATAACTTACAAAGAAAATGCCGAATCCCTTCTTAGCGCCACCGCCAAGATCGAGTCGGAGCTTGGACGAGTGCGTACTATTAAAGACGGACCGCGGACCATCGATATCGATCTGCTGTTCTGTGAGCAGGAAGTTTTTAAATCGAGCAGCCTCACACTTCCCCACCCGCGTTGGAGTGAGCGAAGTTTTGTCGTTTTTCCACTAAGGCAAATGCTTCAATCCCCTGTTCTCGCCAAAGAGAGTCGGTGGGATTGGCTAAGGGCGGAGGTCGCACGAA
>CAIOLH010000205.1 GCA_903859115.1 uncultured Opitutia bacterium
ATGGTTCTGCTCTTGTTGAGGGTCGGTTGTAGAGTCCTCAAGCCCCTACGGTCAAGCCCCCTTTCAATGGCTTGCACTACTTATTTGCCTTGATTGGCTGGGACCATGGCCAAATCGCCCGCCCTTTTCCTCGATCGGGATGGAAATCTCATCGAAGACCACCACCACACCTGCCAAGTTGAGCAAATATCCCTTATTTTTGGGGTGAAACCCGCCCTTCAGGCCTGTTTATCGGCCGGCTATAAGCTTTTTGTTCTGACCAACCAAAGTGGAATCAATCGGGGGATTTTTACCTGGGAACAATATCAGGCCTGTAATCAACGTATGCTGGAGCTACTCGATTTGCCGACCCCAGGAATTTTGGAAATCAAAGCCGCACCCGAAAGACCGGACGAGCCTTCTGTATACCGTAAACCAAGTCCGCGATTTATTTTAGAAATGATCGAGCAATACGAACTCGATGCTACTCGTTGCTGGATGGTCGGTGATCGTATCACCGATTGGGATGCTGGATTAAATGCGGGAATAAAATCTTGTGCCGTACGTAGTGGGGCTGGTCGCGCTGAAGATTTTATTTATGCTGAGAAAATGAAATTCACGATTCGCCAAGATTTCCCTGAGTTTGTTCGTCAGGATCTCGGCTTGAATTGGGATAAATAAAAAGGGCGAACTCGAAAGTTCGCCCTTTAAAATCAATGTTTAAAACGAATTAGGCCTTAGGAGCTTCAGCAGGAGCAGGTGGGCACTTTTCGCCGTCTTTTTTCTCAGGGCAGGACTCGCTCTTTACAGGCTCAGTCTTAGCAGGCTCAGTAGCAGGAGCAGTGGTTGGCTCGTCTTTTTTACCGCAGCTACCGCAGTGGTTTGAGATTTCGCTTTTTACAGGCTCGGTCTTAGCAGGCTCAGTGGCAGGAGCAGTGGTTGGCTCTTCTTTTTTGCCGCAGCTACCGCAATGGTTAGTGATTTCGCTCTTAGGAGCTTCGGTTGGGCAACAAGGAGATTTTTCATCTTCCTTTTTCTTTTCTGTCTCAGCTGCAAAGCTGGTAACAGAAGTAATCGCCAGAGCGACTGCAGCACAGGTTAATAAACGGAGGAATGAGGATTTCATTAGTGGTAGAGAAGGACCTAAAGAAGTAAAAGTTTAGCCTACTTTGTCAAATAGTGCTCTAAATCACTGGTAGTTAGGAGTTTATTCATTTTTAAGCAGGCATTGAATAAACTGCTACTAGGCAACCAGTTACAACCGCTGTTGGTAGAAAAGATCTTTTTATTTTTTACTGCGTTTACCTCTCGGACTGCTGGTAACTTCGTAAACTCACTCAAGTGTTCTGGGGATAAGGCGATCGGTCCATCACTGGGATTATTATTTATCCACAAAATAACATCGGGGTTAAAATGTGCAATCATTTCCCAGTCACACTTAATCCAGGTTGAATCAGGAAACGGAAAATCAAATCCATTTCTTTCTAATGGCCCAGCGAGATAGGAATTTTTCCCAGCCATCATCCCATCCCATATAACTAAAAGTTTTTTAGATGAAGTAGGCTGTTTTTTTTCTAAAGCCGAAATTAAATCGTCAGCCAGATTTTTCTGCTGAACGGCTTCCCCAATTAAACGCACATCTTCGCAAACGCTGTTTTTATTTTCAGACCTGAGCACCAATACATTTAATCCAGCTTGCCGGCAGCGATCAGCCCATAACGGATTAGCCAGTCTTGGTAAAATGACTAACGTTGGTTTTTTCTGTAATAGTTTTTCTAGGTCCGGATTAAAAACATCACAGTCTCGTGACGCCGAATGTTGAGCGGGCAGGGGACACCATTTTGTGACCGCGACGATTTGAGCTGAGCAATTTAAATCAATGAGGGTTTGGGTTGCCCCTGGGCTGTAACTCGCAATGCGCATGGGTTCGGCCGCTCCGGCCCAACTGAAAAATAAAAGCGTTAATAAAAACTGACGAATCATCGCGAGGACAGAATCTCAGCTAAACGCACCGCCGATTCGAAACTTCCGCAGTCCACCAAGCCTTTTCCAGCGATTTCAAAAGCTGTACCGTGATCGGGACTGGTGCGAACATGCTTTAATCCTAAGGTCAGATTGGCTGACGTAGCAAAATCGACCAATTTTAAAGGGGCCAGGCCTTGATCATGATACATCGCTACAAGGGCATCGAACTCGCCTTTTAAATGACGATAGAAGGCGGTATCGCCGGAAAGAGGTCCAGTGATATCAAACCCTTCACCGCGCATTTTTTCTACAACGGGTTGAATAATGGTTTTATCTTCCTGACCGAGTAAGCCGTTTTCTCCCGCATGTGGATTTAATCCGCAGACCGCAATACGCGGATTTTTATCCCCGAGTTTTTTTCGTAACTGAACGAGGGCTAAAATGGTCTGACGAATATTAGCCGAATTTATTTGGCTCGAAACCGATTGCAGTGGGATGTGCCACGTCACCAGCCCCACTGTCATTTTACCGCCCGCAAATGCCATCACGGGTTCGCCGTGCCAGTGATGGGCAAAGAATTCCGTCTGCCCTGGAAACTTGTAACCTACTTGCGATAAATTATTTTTACTTACAGGACCGGTAACAACTGCGCGAAACTTTCCTTCGGCGACTCCTTTTGCAGCCAACTCCATGGCGGCGATGGCGATACGACTGCCATCCTCATCGGGCCTTCCCGAATTTATAATATAATGACTCGAACCGACAGCGAAGGACTCCGGATTTTTTATCCCTAAAGTTTTTAACCAGGAGAGTGGTCCGATGGGTGCGACTTTATCGGCTAATTCTGGATGTGATTTAATCCATGTAGCAATGAGCTCTGGTCCAACGCCCGCTGGATCACCACAGGTTAATGCAATCGGGGCTTGGCTCATTCGGGTTGGACAAAGCGTCCACGTTTTCCTCCTAAAAAGAAATTAAGAAATTCTAAAGCCTCAGTTGTGGTGAATTCGCCCGATTTTAAGGCTGATTCTGCTAAGGCGATGCAATTACCAGCTGGTGTGTAGACCCAGTGGTAAGCTTTTTTAATTTCGGCAATCACCTCGTTGCTGAGTCCGCGTCGGCGCATGCCTACTAGATTTAAACCAGAGATTTGATTGCGTGAATGGGCCAAGCCTTGCGGTGGAACATCTTCGGTGATGACGGCGTTACCCGATGTCATAGAGCCTTTACCCATTCGACAGAACTGATGGACGGCAACTCCGCCACTGACAAAGGCATGATCGCCCACGTTGACGTGTCCACCGAGCATACAGCCATTCGCGAGGATGACATGATTACCCGTGGTGCAATCGTGGGCCACGTGCGCTCCAGCCATAATAAAATTATTTTTACCAAGGGTCGTCGTGCCGCCCTCAGAGGTCGCACGGTGAATAGTAACATGTTCACGAATCACGGTCGAATCACCGACGCTGACATTGGACGAAGTAGAAGGGTTGAAATGAATGTCTTGGGGGTCGCCACCAATGACGGCGAAATGATCCACTTTCACTTTATCACCCAGCACTGAATTTTTTTTGATAATCGCGTGGGCACTAATTTCACACTCATTACCGATGGAGACATTCGCTTCAATAATCGCCAATGGCCCAATAACTACAGCATTTCCTAGTCGAGCTGAGGGATGAATCTGGGCGGAAGGATGAATCACTTGGAAGAAGGATTATTGGAGAATAGCTCAAGCTGCGCGGGTTTGACCATATCGTAGACGCGGAGCAGACGTAAAAGCTGCAGGGTGTCGGAGCGGGCGTAACTTTGATTAGATTCTACGTTTTGAATCATATTTTCTAAAATCGTTCGGAATGTAATCACATGGTCAACGCCACTTTGTTTAAGTAGGGCAATGCTTTCTGCGCGTTGGGGTTCCTGTGCGGGTAGACCAGGCAGAATTAATATTTTAGATAAACTTCCATTTTCTGTTTGTCGTAATTCCGCGAACGCAACTTTAGCTGCTTCGACTGCCTCTTGTCGGACAAATTCGAGTAAGTCTCCCTTGCGGATCATCGTAGGAGTAATCGCTTTGGTAGTATGCCAGGCTTTAACGGCGACAACCGCAGCGGTAATTCCTGGTAGGTCGGCGGAGAAAAGTTGGAAAGGAAGTTGGGTATCGCGACGGGGTGATGGATTGATCACATATAAATCGCCTTCTTCGTCGGCACGTTTGCGACGTGATTGTACGGCATACTTGCGTGATTGGCGCACGAAGAACCCGTTCACTTCAAAGTATTCCCTTACTAGGCTGTCGTCAAAACCCGCCATAGTCAGAACATTGCCATCGAATGGCCGTTCGGGTCAATCTGCGATACTCGATTATAAAACGAAATCAGCCGGCGCAATGGCTACGGTGAATTCACCTTTCATCGAGCCAGCTTTCAGTAACGGTACCAATTCGCCAAGCGGAGCCGTACGAATGGTTTCATGTAATTTAGTCAGTTCGCGACCGACGCAGACCACGCGGGCCGGACCAAGAATCTCTAGCATCTCATCGGCAAAATCGGCCATCCGATGGCAGGACTCGTGGAGTACGATGGTTTCATCGCCTTGGAGGCATTGCTCGAGGAAGCGCCGACGTGCCGCTGATTTAGGCGGGAGAAATCCCACAAAGCGAAATGCATTGGTCGGAAGTCCCGATGCGGAAAGCAGGGCAATGATTGCGCAAGGGCCGGGTAGTGGAGTGACGGTGAGTTTTCGTCGACGGCATTCGCGCGTCACGCGAAAACCTGGATCACTAATACCGGGCGTACCTGCGTCGGTAATTAACGCAACCACCTGTCCCGCAGAAATTTTTTCAGCTAACTCAATCGCCACTTCTTTTTCATTGTGCTCGTGATATGCAATCATCGGTTTGGATATTCCGATGTGCTTAAGTAGTCCGATCGTGACGCGTGTATCTTCGCATGCGATTAAATCGCAGGCGGTTAATTCTTTTTTAATTCGGTCGGTGAGGTCGCCCAAATTTCCTAACGGCGTAGCCACGACTAAAAGTCGTCCTGCTGCCTTGGGATTTGACCCAGGTTCATGTGAACCTGGTGCAGTCATTAGCGATATCCGGATCCGCCAGACGGACCCATCATACCAGGAATGCCACCTTGCCACGACGCAGGTTGCGCTTGTGGTAAGGTTGAATCGATAGGCTTCTCCGTGGTCTCACAGCCCGCCAGCGCAATTAAGACAAGGGCGAGGACAACGAGATGAACGAAACGCATCCTAATTAGTTATTCGCGATTTTACCTGAGATTGGCTCGAGGGTAACCACTTCACCGTCAGAGAATTGTCCAACTTCGGAATCGATTAAAATTTGTGCAATGCACTGAGCGGCTTGAACTGACTCGATGCGAACTTTGCCGACATCAGCGCCATTGATTTGTACTTTGAAAACGCTGCGGGTTTTGATGCCGTCTAAGTCGCCCACAGAGAAGCATACTAATCCATTGTCTGAATCAACGCGAACAACGCGTGTCTTGATGGTCTCAGGTGCGAACTCGGCTTGTAATGAGTTTACGGAAGGCTGAGAGAGTGGATCGCGAGGGTAGGAAGGCTTGGTGCCAGTGGAACTTAAGAATGAGTTATAAAGTTGAGCGTAGAGTTGGACAACTGAGTTACGGCTCTCTTCGGCTTTAGTGGTCTTAGCAATTTCGGCATCGAGTTGCTCTTTGGTGAACATGCTCGCAGTCTTTTCTTTCTCCTTAACTAACTCTTGTTTGATGGAGTTGAGTTCAGAAGTAAGAGAATCTTTTTTGCTGGTTACGTCAGCTAATTGAGAGGTGAGTTCGTCGCGCTTACGGGTGAGTTCAGCAACGTTACCTTCGAGGCCTTCAACCTTGGCGTTCAAGCCTTCGATTTTGGTTTTCTTATCAGCTACATCGGCTTCGAGGTCTTTTTTGATTCCTTCGAGCTCAGCGATTTTAGTACGTTTTTCGTCAACGAGAGTTTTTAATTTGGAGCCAATCACTTCCATGCGCTTGTCGAATTGCTTAGGTGCAGCAATTTCAGCGTCGGATACAGTCCACTCAGTGTTTTTCATTCCGGCATCGATCTTGCCTTTTAAAAGGTAGGCAAAAACGCATGCAGTAATCGCAAGGACGATTCCAAGGATTCGGATGGCGAGATTAACGGACTTATTCATTTTGGGGTGTTATGGATAAAAGGTTATTTATGCCTGAAGGTAGTCAAACGGGGGTCCGGGTTTTCTATTGATTCAATAGAGCCGGGGTTAGACGAGGCATGTAGCAAGACTTTGAACACAAGTTCCTCCGACCCTACAAGTCCAATCTCTTTACAGATATTTACAGGGGTAAACCACTGTCCTGGGCGATTATTTAAGTACGAAATGGCACTTGTCCGGACCTTGAGGGTTTCCGCGGCCGCCTTCTTCCCGGCTTCGACCCCCGGTTGGTGGTAAGCGTTGATGTTCAACAGGCTAGCGTAGAGCCCAACCGTGCGTTCAAAGAGGGCGATAATCTGACCGATGGTCTGGGCGTCGACCCGATTAAGGGTAAGGGTGATGCTCGCACGCCCACTGTCAGCTAGGGCTTGGCGAGTTCCTAAGTAGAATGCCTGAAGATAATCGCCCGAGGTGGTATCGGGATCGACGAAGGGTGAGGCTCCTTCGCGGTCCTTTAAGACTTCGATGAAGACGGCAAAAAAATTATTTAATCCATCACGCAGTTGCTGCACATAAGCATGTTGATCGGTGCTGCCTTTGTTTCCATAGACAGTGAGTCCTTGATAAACTTTTTTACCATTGAGGTCGGACTCTTTGCCGAGCGACTCCATAATTAATTGCTGAAGGTAGCGTGAAAATAAAAGTAAGCGATCTTTGTAAGGAAGAACGACCATGGCTTTTTTACCTTGTCCGTCCGTCAAGTGATACCAGGCGAGGGCGAGTTGCGCGGCAGGATTTTTTTCTGCATTTTTTTCACGCGTCAGTTCATCCATTTTTTTCGCACCTACTAAAAGTGCATCGATATCAATTCCTTGCAGCGCGGCGGGAAGCAGGCCGACCGGACCTAATTCGCTGGTGCGTCCACCCACCCAATCCCACATGGGGAAACGCGCTAACCATTTTTCTTTTACCGCAATTTTATCGAGCTGACTGCCTTCACCCGTAACGGCAACCGCATGCGCGCTGAAACTTAATCCAGCTTTTTTCCAAACGAGTTCACTTTCAATCAAGCCATTACGAGGCTCAGGAGTGCTGCCTGACTTCGAAGTAACAATGACGAGCGTTGTGCCTAATTTATTGGTTAAATTTGAAAATACACGGTCCATGCCATCGGGATCCGTGTTATCGATGAAATGGATTTTTAATTTATCGGAAGCGGTACCTAAAGCATCCGCAACGAATTGTGGTCCGAGTGCTGAACCTCCAATGCCAATACAAAGACAGTCAGTGAATTTCCCTTGAGCTCCTTGAATGGATCCGCCGTGCACGTCTTTTGTAAATTGATGAATCGATTGTACGGCCTTTTTAATTTCTGCAGTCAGTGCGGCTTGCGGAGCTAATTCAGGTGCACGTAACCAGTAATGACCGACCATTCTTTTTTCGTCGGGATTCGCAATCGCACCACTTTCTAGCGCGTTCATGTCTGCTAACGCTTTCGCAATCGGCGCCGACATTTTTTCTTTAAACCCAGCCGGAGCGGTGGCTCTACTTAAATCCAAGGCGAAGCCCAGAGCTGGGAAATTTAATAGATGCTTACTGTAAGAATCGAAAGAGGTGTCCACGACGCACAACAATCATCGGAGACGCTCAGTTTGGCAATCCTCGATGAGTGAAAATGTCGATTTACCCCTTATTTTATCTTATTTATTAGTCTCCGTCTGTCACAGCGCCTTCCGAGGCAGATGAAACAGACTTAGCGTATTTCGCTAACGCCCCACGCTTTTCTTTGCACGGAGTAGGTTTCCAGTTTTTAAGACGCTGACTGATTTCCGCATCGGACACTGAAAGATTAATTTGATTTTTCACAGCGTCAATCGTGATGACGTCACCGTTTTGAATGACCGCGAGAACGCCGCCGACGGCCGCTTCAGGAGTGATGTGTCCGACCACGAAACCGTGACTGCCTCCAGAAAATCTTCCATCCGTAATGAGGGCGATAGTTTTGCCTAATCCTTTGCCCATGATAGCGCTGGTCGGCCCAAGCATTTCACGCATTCCGGGTCCGCCTTTGGGTCCTTCATTGCGAATGACAATCACGTGGCCGTCTTTAACTTCGCCTTCTAAAATTCCTTTGAGCGAAGCTTCTTCAGATTCATAAACAATCGCTTTGCCGCTAAAACTATTTCCTTCCTTGCCCGAGATTTTTGCCACGGCGCCCTGCGGTGCAATGTTGCCACGGAGAATGCGTAAATGGCTGTCAGGTTTGATCGGATTACTGAATGGACGAACCACATCTTGATCTGCCGCATAAGGCTTAATATTTGCAAGGTTTTCAGCCATGGTCTTACCAGTTACGGTTAAGCATTTTCCATGAAGCAGGCCCTTATCTAAGAGCATTTTTAATAAAGGTTGGAGGCCGCCAATACGTACGAAGTGCGCCATGTTGTATTTACCGCTCGGCTTTAAGTCGCAGAGTACTGGAACTTTTTGTCCGATGCGTTCGAAGTCTTCGAGACCAATCTTAATACCTGCGGAGTGGGCCATGGCAATTAAGTGAAGAACTGCATTCGTTGATCCACCGAGTGCAATGACTACGGTGATCGCATTTTCAAAAGCTTCTTTAGTCAGAATATCCGACGGACGAATATTTTTCTTAAGTAATTCCAAGACGGCTTTACCCGCACGATCACAATCCGCTAATTTATCTTTCGAGTTTGCTAATTGAGCCGAGCTATCGGGTAAGCTTAATCCCAATGCTTCAATCGCTGAAGCCATGGTGTTTGCAGTGTACATACCACCGCACGAGCCTTCGCCAGGAATCGAGCATGACTCAATTTCCTTGAGTTCAGTTTCGTTAATTTGATTAGCCGAAAATTTCCCAACTGCTTCAAAGACCGTTACGATATCAGCCGCTTTACCGTGGTGTAATCCGGGTACGATGGTTCCGCCGTAAACGAAAACAGAGGGACGATTTAATCGCGCCATCGCCATCACGCATCCGGGCATATTTTTGTCGCAACCGCCAATAGTGACGAGTCCGTCGAAACCTTCAGCACCCGCAACGGCTTCCACTGAGTCGGCAATAATTTCACGAGATACCAGGGAGTAGCGCATGCCAGGAGTGCCCATCGAAATGCCATCCGAAACGGTGATCGTACCGAAGATAATTGCTTTACCGCCCGCTTCGTCCGCTCCTTTGGCAGCTTGTACGGCCAAACGATCGATGTGCATGTTGCAGGGGGTGACCATCGACCATGTAGAAGCGATGCCGACAACGGGCTTTTTAAAGTCTGCATCAGTAAAGCCCACGGCTCTCAACATTGCACGGCTCGGAGCGCGGTCAGGTCCGTCGACAACGATTGAGGAAAATTGACGTTGGTTGTTTGAATTAGTCATGGTATGAAAGTCTGCGGTTGTCAGTGGGGCGGTCGCCCTTAA
>CAIOLH010000206.1 GCA_903859115.1 uncultured Opitutia bacterium
ATTTAGGCTCAAATTACTTCGAGCTTAAATCTTTGATTTTGACGTTCTTAAACCAAACTTCGTCACCGTGTTCTTGGAGAAGGATGTGACCTGATTCCCATTCACCGAAGTGTCCGCCATATTTTTTATCAGCGTATTTACTCTTCGCAACGAGGGCTTTGAATTCATCGGTGGTACGATCGTAAGAGACAACCAGCATACCGTTTAACCAATGCTCCGTTTTTTTGCCATCGGTCTTAACGAGTGCGGTGTTCCACTGTCCGATAGCGCTAGGCTTTTTATCTTTGTTCGCGGTGATAATATCGTACAGTGAACCGATGGTGCGATTGCCATTGGTTCCTAATTTTGCATCAGGGTGGTTTTCGTCATCGAGCATTTGGAATTCTAAACCAAAAGCTGAACCCGCGCCTTGATTGAGGTTGGGTTGTACGAAATATTTTAATCCACTGTTGGCACCTTTAGTGAGTTTGAAGTCTACGCTGACTTCGAACTTCGTGAATTTATCGACGGTAATGATATCTCCAGCCGCGGCAGATTCTTTACCGCCGGTCGGCTCGGTGTGGAACATACCGTCCACAATGGACCATCCTGCTTTAGGAAACTCAGGACCTTTAGCGGAGCGCCAGCCTTCGGTGGTCTTTCCGTTGAACAGTAATTTCCATCCCGCGGACTTCTCGGCGTCGGTCAATTCATTATCCCCAGCAAAACCTAAGAGTGGGATGAGTGCTGCTAATAAGTATTTTTTCATATTTAGAATTTAGTAGGAATTTTAAATCCGGTACGACCTTCGCGTTTAGCAACGAGGTCGCGGTTGGCGGCTTCGGAATTCGCACCCGTGAAGAGTTCGGTTTTGGGATCTTGGGAAAGCGGAGTGCCTAAGGTTAAGTTAGCAGGATCAACTTTAACGCCGTTAACACCTAGGTAATCTTTCATTCGACCATAGGCTTCAGAGAGACCCGAGCTCGATTTGATGGAGTCAACAATCTCGCCGTTGTTTTTCTTAGTTCCGAGGCGGTATGAAATATTGGCGGCGTGGACTAGGCTGGTGGAGATATGGCACTCATGTAATGGGGCATGAATATCCGAGTTAGAGCCGGCGCGAATACATTCAAACCAGTTAGCATGGTGGCCAGACGCACCACCTGACATATCGACTTGGCTAGCTTCTTTGCCGTAAGATTTGATAACAGTACCTGAGGCGTCGTAGGCTTTGGCAGAGTGATAATCAGGGACGATGATGGTGGCGTTTTCACACTCAATGACGATACCGATGGAGGCCTTGCTCCATTTATGAATTTTATCCATAGGTCCTTCCATTTTTCCGTCAGAAGGGAGTCCACGAACTTCAGCAATCAGAGGTGCGGATGCGTAGTTGTAGAAAGCCAAGAAGTTATTCGGAGTTTCGCCGCAATCGTTATAAGCTAAGCGACCGCCGATAGACATTACTTCAGGGGCGACTTCGTGAGTATTGAGGAACCAACGAGCGATATCGATTTCGTGGATGGCTTGATTGCACATATCGCCACCGCCATAATTCCAGAACCAATGCCAATCGTAGTGAACTGATCCAAAACTCTTAGTTTCGTTTACTGGATCTGTTTGATTTCCACGAATGGATTCTTGGACATCGGCTGGGCCGTTCCACAAATCATAATCAATATTGGCTGGAATAGGATTCTTCTTCGCAGGACCGATTGATTTACGACGTTTGTAACAGAGTGCGCGGGCGACTTTTACTTTTCCGTATACACCAGCGTGTACGTCTTTGACCGCGGCACGAATGCCTACGCCTGATCGGCTCTGTGTACCTGCTTGAATAACTAATTTATTAAAATAACTTCCGGCCGCTACCATTTGCTGACCTTCGAAGATATTGTGAGAAAGAGGTTTCTCGATGTAGAGGTGTTTGCCTGCTTGAAGGGTCCAGATTCCTTGAATGGCGTGTTGGTGGTTTGGGCTCGCGATAGAGACGGCATCAATATTTTTATCTTCGAGCATCTTGCGGATGTCGGTGTAGCCTACGGCGCCAGGACAATCGATGAGACCTTTAGCGAGGACATCGGAGTCAACATCGCAAAGTGCGACGATGCGAACACCAGGCACTTTCTTAATTTCTTTAATATGTTCGAGGCCACGGCTGCGGAAGCCGACGACGGCAACTCGAATTTCGCTGTTCGCACCTGAGACTTGAGCAAAACTGCGAGCACTTAATCCAGCCACGGTAGCGGCTAGTGCGGTACTCTTAATGAATGAACGACGATTGAGGGGTGACATAGAATAAGGGGTGTTTCGGATGATAGTTAGATTTACATACAGTCGAGATTGTTCCTTTAAAAGTGAATAAAATCTCAACCATGAATGGCTGATTTTGTCCGGCTATCCTTTAAATGAAGCTTTTTGAAGGCAAAACTCAGGTGCACTACTTTTTCTTAAATCTCCAACAGTCTGGTTGGTGATCAGAGAATACTCCCACGGCCTGTAAAAAAGCATGCATAATTGACGGCCCGACAAATTTCATTCCGCGTTTTTTTAAATCTTTAGAGAGTTTTAAAGCCAAAGCCGAAGGTGGGGAGCCAAGTCGGTGTTGAGTTTTATTTTCTTTCGCATGGTTCCATAGCCACTCTGAAAAACTTCCGCATTCTTTCTGCATGGATAAGAAAATTTTAGCATTGTTCACGGTAGAGATGATTTTTCCGCGATGACGAACAATGCCTGGATCTAAAATGAGTTTATCGATTTTTGTTTTCTTGAACTGCGCAACTTTTTTCGGATTAAACTGAGCAAAGGCTTTACGATAATTTTCTCTTTTGCGAAGAATGATTAGCCATGACAGACCTGCTTGCGCTCCTTCCAGAGTGAGTTGTTCAAAGAGCTTTTGGTCATTACGTATAGGGGTTCCCCATTCGTGGTCATGGTATTCAACGTAGAGCGGATTATCGCCGCACCAAAAACATCGTCGCTTACTTTTCTTCACTTATCCTTTGTGGGATAATCCCTTGAGCCAGGTAATCCAGCCTGCGGGCAAACTACGTGCAAGTGCACCGCGGATAATGGTATCTATATAAAGTTTGGCGGGGAGGTGTGGTCCGGTGGGATCAATCACTTTAAAGGCATCGCATTCAAAGGGGCAGTCTTCAACGCCAGCTTCCCAGGCGGTGATGGTTGTGCGGCGATAGCCTGGACCCTCAGCGGTGGATAATCTTACCCAGTCGTCTGCGGTGAGTTCATAGATGCATCCCCAGACGCCGGGTGACTGTTCATCATCGATGATATCAGCTGATCCGCCTCCCCAAGTGGTGCTCGGGTGAGTAAAGGCTAGACGATGTTTTGGCAGAAAAGCTTTGCAGCGATACTGGTGGCCTGGGCAACGACGCTCCATTTGACTGCTGTCGAGATTTGAACCGTAGGCGAAGTAGTACCGACTCATAGTAAAGGAGGGTTATACTAGTTTGCTATTCACTGCCTTGGCAAGAAAGGGAACTAATATTTCACTGAAAATGATAAATAAAATGAACGCGGTTGAGCGGGAAACCCTAGGCTAGCGGGCGGTGCCGTTTCATTAAAGAGATTCTCGATGTGCAGCGATAATTCTTGGCTGTTTTTATAATGATAAACCAGCCAGGTGCGCCAGTAAGTACCATTGGGTGATTTGACGACGGCGTAGCTACTGGGGTCGTAGTCAATTCTGTTCGCAATATGATTTACCGATAAGCCGTAAGTCCATGCAGTTGTCGGATTCATTTCTGCGCCGAGAGTAAAAATGAGATCGGGTCGACGGATCAGGCTATCTTGGGTGGCGAAATCTTTCGTGCTTAAATAAGTACCCGTCCCGAAAAGTTTAAGCGTGCTTGTGATTTGCGATTGTACACCGAACTCCACACCGCGGCTTCGTGCCTCGTTAATATTATAAGCAGGGTAGGGGTAAACGTAATCAAAACTGATTAAGTCTGTTAAGTGATTTTCAAATAGTACCAGTGTCCAACTGAGATCTTTTCCATTCTCATAACGTAAGCCCAATTCTTTTCCGTAATTGGTTTCAGGTCGTAACGCCGCCCCGCCCACCGTTCCACCTGCGAGATCATTCGCACTGGGCGTGTGATAGGCGGTCGCGAGTTTAGCATGGGCACTTAACTCTTTGTTCAGGGAGTGCCGGTAATTGATATCCCATGAAAAGTGTTTTTGAAAATCAGAAAAAGTATCTTCACGCAGGGTGACTTTTAATTGATTGTCCTTGTTGATTTTCCAATCTGCCCGAGTCCACAAACCGAGCGACTCCATGGTGTCGACCCAAGTTTTTGGAGTACTCTCAACTTGGTCGAAGTGATTATTTTCATAACTCACTCCGAGGCCTAGGTTTAATTGAGCATCTACTTTTTGATCTACGTAGGCGGTGAATTCATCGCGTTTGATTTTATAACTGTAATCCGTCGCGAAGGTATAACTCTTGGTCGATGTTTCGTTGTGCGAGCAAAATGCAGCAGCTTGTGTAGAATCGTCACGGAAAAATATCCCTGGAGAGATCAGCCAGCCGTGGTCGTTTTGCCAATCGTCGGGGGTCGGGGCGACATCGGTTCCGGGTAGACGTGCGCGACTGGTGTCCGCTGATCCAAGTATATCAAATTTAATTTTATCTGAAATTTTCCAGACTGATTTAAATAATAAGTTTGAGGCGTCGCGCGAACTATTGTCCCTCCAGCCTTTGTCGTGCGATGTTGTAAATGTTACGGTATTACCTTGTGTGGCGGGCTCAGTGCCTTGGGCATTATTATTGGTGACGGTGATACCCAGAGAAACGTAATCGTAGGATCCTATTTCGAAGTTAGAATGAATGCTGCCAGGTTCTGTAAGTGGTTGGGGTAATCGGCAGTCGATGACTCCGCCCAGTGCGTTGGCACCGTAGAGTGATGATGAAGGGCCACGCAGGATTTCCACCGAGGAGAGTCCGAAGGTACGGTATCGCCCAATTTCATAATTCCCTGAGAAGCCTTCCGAGAGTCGTCGCCCATCAAGCAGAAATGCGGTGTGAGCCGAATTGGTGCCTCGGAAGAAAACGGACGTCGAAGATCCAATGCCGGATTGTTCGCTCGCGTAAACACCCGGAGTGGCTGAGAGTATATTTGAAAGTGTCCCAAACTGTGTGAGGGAACTGTCTTGGGGGTTAAATTTGGTGACTGAGGGTGAGGCTTCGCTCAGTAGAGTCGGGCGGCGGGTCTCGACCACAATAGTCTCAGGTAATTCTACAACTTCCTGTTTAGTTTCGTAGAGTTGTATCTTTAATTCGACCGGGGGTGGGCTGGCTTGTGCTAAGAATATGGCTAAAACGGCAATCATGCATCGGTAGACTTTATTTTATGCTTATAAAATCAAACTAAAAGGGCTGGATGAAATACTATAATCTGTCATATCACCTACATGACTTCGAAAACTACCAAACATCCAGACGACGGATC
>CAIOLH010000207.1 GCA_903859115.1 uncultured Opitutia bacterium
TAGTGACGGAGAGACTGAGCTGCTTCATAATTGTGTGTAAATCTTTGGATTGGATTCTCGTAAGTCGCGGGCCCGCGTAGTGCGGCCGTGCCTTGACGAGAGGAAGGAAGGTTCAACTTGGTAACCCACCAGCGAGTTGCAAGCGGTAAATTTACCTAAAGATTAACCCCTAAAATAGGGGCTTTATCGGGGTTTTAGCGATAGGTTGCCATCCAAGCTGCGATATCGGCCACTTCTTGGGCGGTTAATCCGAGTTGCTCGGCCGACATCATCAACGATCGGTTCATCTTATTAATCTCTAAACCATCAGGCTTACCTTCTTTGTTAACTCGTTGGCTGATAAAGCTTTTGGGAATAAGTTGGCTCACGCCACCCACGGACAGAACAGAGAGCGGATCGCCCTCCCCTTGCATGATTCCATCCACTTGGACCCCATTTTTTAATTTAATGGTAAATCCATCGTACCCGTGAGCAATATCGGCCGAGGGATTAACAATGGAACGAACCACGGCTTGGACACCTTGGCGAGTACCCCATCCGCGAAGTTCAGGTCCGAGTGCAACACCAGCACCATTGATTTGGTGACACATGGTACAACGCAGAACGAGCTGACCACCTTTTTCAGGATCACCTTTTTTATTTAAAACGTCCTGCTCTGTATAAGTAGGACGCGGCGGCTCCATCGAAACGACAGGGTTTACCACAATTTTTTCAGGATCATAGACGCCAGATTTTTTCAACTCGGTGCGTAAATCATAAGCCGACCACAATCCGGAGATACGCATGAGTACCCAACGCGTCGCTTCATTTTTTAATTCAGACTCTGTTGAACAGAGTTGAATCATTGCAAGACCCGCTTCTTTAGATTCAATAAACGAAAGTGTTTCGAGCGCTAAGAGTTTTTGTTCTTTCGAAAGTTCGGTCGAACGAACGCGACTGACACAATCTTGAACCGCTGAAGCCGGATGTAAAACCCATGCCAATTTTTCAATCTGGGGCGACCAAGTCTTGGCATCGGTTTTAATCGCGGCCCAAACTTCTTCCTGCTTTCCTACCGAACCTACACCAAAAGCGGTTAAAGAATTTTTGTCCGTGTGGTCAATCTTGGCAGCGAGAGTAATCAAAATCGGCAAAGCTTTCTCCGTAGATACTCCATGTAAAGAGGTAGCCACCTCGCGACGCACCGCACTATTAGAATCGTTCGCTAAAACCTTAGCATAGCCTAAAACATCCACACCCGCTCGGCGTAATGAACGATAGGCAGTGATACGATTTTGTGGATTCGAGTCTTTTAATAAACCTTCGCAATTTTTCACTCCCTCGTCTCCTAAATAAGGCAGTAACCAAATTGCACGGGCTGCCATAAAAGAATTTTTATCATTTAAAAGTTCTTTAATCGCGGGAAGAGATTTTTCTTTGAAGGATTGAATTGCTTTGAAAGCTTGGTGACGGACATTCACCGCCGGATTGCGCAAGGCTTCAACCGCACCTTCAGGTGTCGTTAAATCAATTTTCGGAATCACGGATTTAAAACCTTTCGGGGCGAGACGATAAATCGAACCAGAACATTGATCATCGAGCGTTTGGTGACCACCGACGCGGGCGTCATACCAGTCGGCGATATAAATAGCACCATCAGGTCCGACACAAATATCGGAAGGACGGAATAAAACTTTTTCTTTGGCGGTGGTATCTTTTTTCGGCTTATTGAAATCTACACCGTAATATTCTTTTTCGGCATTAGAGGTTACCCACTCGAGTCGCGACTCAGCATCTAATTTGAAACCTGCCTTTTGAGGCTGAATTTTATAGGCAAAAATAGTGTTACGGGAAGACTCACAACTTAAGAGTGTGCCATTCCATTGTTCATCCAACGCACCATTTTCATAAACAACCATCCCTGCGGGTGAGCCTGAACCATAAATGTCACCGACATCAAAGGTATCAGGATCGTCTTGGCGCCAATGGGCACGAGAGAAAGGTTGCGCCGGGCCGCGACGCACGGAGCGGAAACTTTGTCCAGTCGGCGTCGTAAATCCAGCACTCGCGTATTCTAAAACATAGGAGGTGCGACAGCTCATCGAGTCATCGTTATCGCCTTGGAATAAATCACCGAAAGAAGTCGGGAAGTGCTCAAAACTGTTTCGATAGCCATTACCAATGACTTCGACGTTACTGCCGTCATCATTCATGCGTGCAGAAAAACCTGAAATCCACACAAACCCATCATCACTTTTTTGTCCTTGGGCTTTAGCGCGATCAAATGGCCATTTAGCACCGCGTTGATCATCGTAATTACTGACGATATTAAAATTCTTTCCCGACTTATCCGTAAAGACTCCGCCACAGTTTCCAGCATTAAGATAGAGTTTACCATCTGGACCAGCGACTACCGCGTGGAGTGAGTGATCGTGATCTTGTCCGCCAAATCCCGTGAGTAAAATTTCTCGCTTATCAACCGCTGAATCAAATTTTCCGTCGCGATTGACGTCGGTGAATTTAATTAAGTCAGGAGCATGGGAAACGATGATGACATTATCGAGCACCGCAATGCCGAGGGGCGAGGACCAGCCGATGTCTTGCACAAAAGTTTGCGCCGTATCCGCACGACCATTGCCTTTCGTATCACTCAAGACCACTACGCGATCACCTTCGGGGCGACGTTTACCGCCGACATTGTACTGACGATAATTGACGCCTTCGGTTACCCAAACACGTCCTTGCGCATCGATATCAAAATTAGTCGGGTTCGCGAGCATGGGAGAACGGGCCCACAAAGTGAGCTCCATGCCTTCAGGAATCTTGAAAAGATTGAGAGCGACATCACCGCCCTCCTTCGGTTCATAAAATTTAAAATCTGCGCCAAAGGTGGTCGCAGCTAAAAATAAGAGTGAAAATCTTAACATGAAAGTATGGGGTGACTGATAAAGGATTTAAATGCGGACAGGATAAAGAGCAAACAAGGTTAAAATTATTTCCACCAGTTCTGTAGCGTGACCAAATCGTCCTTTGACGCTTTAATCACATTCGCCAAGAAGTCCGGCTGACGAATATCGCCCTTCATATACTCATTATGAATCAAGCAAGGACCAGTATAGCCAATCTTCTTCAGGACATCGACCGAGTCTTTGTTCACGAGGCCAGAAGATAGAGAAACTGAACGGGTGGCGTTATTTTCCCAAACATAATTTTTGAATTGGACGGCAGCTAAGCGATCACGTGCGAGTGCGAATTCGGTTGGCCAAGAAAGACCGCCTTCAACTTTGGCGTGCATCATGTCGAAAGCCCAGGCTACATCACTGGCTGGATAATCTTTCATCAACATCGCAATGTCCCATACTCCAGCACCGGCCATCTTTGCGCCCGAGTGATTTTGATAAGTAGGCTGAATTCCAATTTCTTTAGCTAAGGTTATCAGGTCGTGGAATTTTGCACGGAAGGAATCTAACTGTGGCCAAATGGGTTTAGTATTGTCGTAGCGATACCAGCCCATGCGGAAATGCTTCAGTCCACACTTTTGTGCCGTTCGTAAAATTTCTTCGGTTTGCGTCGCACGACTCACCTCAATGATATCGGTAGTCAATGTAAGCACTTGTAATTTTTCTTTGCGATAGGCCTCCACCATCTTGGGGATTTCTTCCAACACGTTGGTGCCTTCGAGAATTTCTTTTTTACGAATCGGTACTTCGACACCATCATATCCTAGATCAGCAACCTGCTTAGCAATCTCGGCATAAGGCAGACCGACGAAAATTTTGGTGAACAGATGAAACGTGGGCTTGATCGCTGCAGGTTGATTTGATTGAGCTAACATAAATGGCGGACGCAAGGTAGCGGCCGAAAACAGTAGTGCTGATTGCGCGAGGAAGTTTCGTCGTGAGAGTTTCATTTTATTTTTTCTTAGAAATGGTTAAGCGACGTACTTCACCTAAGCCAAGTGAAGTATAAAGAATATCTCCATTACGCGGATCGAAGCCAAAGCCTGTCACCGTCACATCATTGCACAAAAATTCATCCACCCAAACTCCATTGACCTCGCGCAGTGCCTTCAACCATCCACGGCCATAATCCGCAAAGATGTAGGCACCTTTTAATGAAGGAATCGTTTCACCGCGATAAACACATCCACCCGTGACCGAAATTCCTTCTTTGTGTTCGTAATCATGAATCGGCTCGATGTATCCAGAATTTGGATTCGGTTTATTTTTTTCGGAATAAACCTTGGTCGCGGATTTATTAAAGCTGTGTAAGCCCTCGCGATCGCTCCAGCCGTAATCACCTCCCGGGACAATGATATCGATTTCCTCGTAGAGATTTTGGCCGACGTCGCCGGTGAAGATTCGACCGGTGGGGGGGTCGAAACTGAAGCGCCAAGGGTTACGAAGGCCGATGGCCCAGGTCTCGGTTCGGACCTTAGAGTGGTCAAGTTTTACCCCCCGACAGGTGGAGGCCGTCACAAAAGGGTTGTCTGCGGGTACCGCATAAAACGCCCCGCCCTTGTCGTCTAAGATAACCGAAGGGTGGCTATTCGGGGGTAGGTTGCCGGGGCGCTTATCGACGTCGATTCGGTAGAGGGCGGCATGGAAACCCTTCATGATATCCCCTGAGTTTTTAAGCCGATCATCCGCCTGACCCCCATCGCCACAGCTTATATATAAGTAGCCATCGGGACCGAAGTGTAAATCACCCCCATTATGGTTACTCGCTAAGTCCAATTGTGTAATCACGGGCTGTTCCGACTCCTTAACTACTTTGAGCGATGTATTATCGGCCAATTTGAATCGAGATAGGCGCTGGTGGAGTTTTCCGTTAATCTTAAGACTATAATAAACAAAGAGATAGGGATTTTTGTCGAACTCTGGGTGTAGGGCCGCACCGAGCAAGCCACACTCACCACCCTGCTCAAATATACCATCACTAGGCTTACTGACGTCCAAAATCTGCGTTTTTTCTGCTTCGGTTTCTCTTATTTTTACGCGTTGGATTTGTCCGCACTTTTCAACGACTAAAAGTTCATCTTTTCGTCCTGGGACTGAGACGAGTCCGAGAGGCTGGACAAATTTCAGAGGACCAAAAGCGGGCTCACCTCTATAGGTAATTTCTGTCTGAGCGTGGATCGAGCCGGGCAAAAAAATTGCGACCAGCAGAGCGATCAAGAAATCAATTTTCATGGCGTGGGGGTGGAGGGGTAAGCTCTCAAATACTGATGACACTAAATTGAGTAAGCGCAAGTCGGGGCTACGCCCCGCTGGTCCGTCCGGTACCCCCCATGTAAAATACCTTTATTTTTCGCTGGTTTTATTCGCACACA
>CAIOLH010000208.1 GCA_903859115.1 uncultured Opitutia bacterium
ACCTCGGCAACCGAAATAGGATCCACCCCGCTAAACGGCTCATCCATTAAAAGAAATCGAGGATTGGTGGCTAAAGCTCGGGCAATTTCTAAGCGGCGACGTTCTCCACCAGAAAGTGTGAAGGCCGGCTGACGGGCCAGGCGTTCTAAGCCTAAATCAGTCAGTTGTTGGGCGGTACGAGCCTGGGCTTCACGCGAAGATAATTTCAGAGTTTCGACAACAGCCAAGACATTATCCCACACCGAAAGTTTTCGGAAGATAGAGGACTCTTGAGGCAGATAGCCGATACCACTTTTGGCGCGCTTCCACATCGGCATCGCCGTGACGTCAACGCCATCAATAAAAACATTTCCGGATGTGGCAGGAATCAAACCCACCATCATATAGAAGCTGGTCGTTTTGCCGGCGCCATTGGGTCCGAGCAGACCGACAATCTCTCCGGCATGTAAATCGAGACTTACATTTTTAACAGCAACGGCCTGACCGTAGTGTTTAGCCAGAGCTTGCGCGCGAACGAGAGACTTATCGTTAGAGGCAACCATAGTGTGATGAGGAAGTTGTTATTGGGCCTTGTCGAGCGTTTTGACCTGAGGAAGGAGAAACTCAGGCCCTAAGATGATTTTGGGGCGGATGACTTGTTTGGGGTTCAGAGGATTAACCACTTGGTCCATTCTCCAAATCCGCTTGGTGTAATCGTAAACTATCGAATTGGCGGGAACACCTTCGTGGCCATCGCGATCACGCACTCGAGCGTCACCAAAGAGTCGAGCTTCACCGGTGTTGGGATTAATTTCCATCGTACGACCGACGGCGGTGGTTTCATCGGCCTTCACGGTAACATTGCCCCGTCCGACAATTAACTCAGGCGAACGATTTCCTGCCTTATCGGGCCGAGCTAAACCTTCGAGGAGGTCGCATGTGACATTAGCGTTAGGACTTTGCATTGCGACGGAGCCACGTAAAAACATTTTGGTTAATTCTTTAGAACTTAAAATCTCGTGAGCATCTGCGGTGAACTCGGAGACTTTCCCGTTTTCCATTTCTAAGAAAAGTTTAGGTCGGGTCGCCCCACTACCGCCACCCAGAGTAAGTAATTCAACCTTACCCTTAAGACTGTCTTGTGGTAAAATTTCCTGCACTTCGATACTGGGTTGAAAATCTGCACGCTCCGAAGTTGCACTGAGCCCTGGTTGCGCAAATCGCACTTTGCCTGTGAGTAATAATTTTTGAAGATCAAATACTCCACTCTTGGTTTGGGCGGTACGGGGTATAGAATAAGCGACTAAACGATCAGACTCCGTGGTCATTTTATCCATCGAGTACTTCACCGTACCGGTTAAATCCACTTCAGCGGATGTGCCTGAATTCGAAATGACAATTTGATTGGCTTCAGCTTTTCCACCTTCAGCTCCGACCAAGGCTGAGCGGAATTTAATCGTAGCCCGGGTAGTGGAATCAGACTTTACAATAAGCTTTTGGAGTAATGAGTCCGAGAAAATCTGCGCACCCATTAAATCAATCCCACGCTTATCTACTAAATTAGGTTTACCCGAAAGTTCCAACTGACCCTTGGCCTGCACCCATCGGGCGTGCTCAGCATTGAATGAAGTCTCCTGTACCAATCCGCGGACTGACCCATCCGCAATCAAGACATTCCCACCTTCACTGAGTTCTTTAACAGAAATTTTTTGCGAATTAAGCATTCCCTGTTCGGAAATAAAATTAGCCTGACCATCCATCACCACGGTTTGTAGTCCTGATTTAAGATCGCGTTCGATGCGACCCGACCGACCCGTCAGCTCCATCATCGACTTATCCTTACGTTGCGCTTTCACTGACACTGTTGGCTCAGTAGTCGCTTGTAATAACGTAATACCCGTACGGCCATCATACGCCAAAGTATCTGAAGTAATGTTCAGTGTTGGTTCAGAGAGTTTAACATTTCCGGCGACATTTAACTGATCGGTTTTGGGGAAATAAACGACCGAGTCCCCTTTAATAGTTTGGTCGAGATAGGTGCGCACCACCTGTCCACGTGCTTTGATAATCTTACAATTTTTATCACCCACT
>CAIOLH010000209.1 GCA_903859115.1 uncultured Opitutia bacterium
GTACCGGTAATTTTGAAGCGTTTGGAGATCGACTTGCGTGTCTTTTGCATGGCGGAAAGGGTCGGAACAAAGACCACGGGGGGGCTTTTGTAAAGGGGAAAGGTAGCTAATCTCATCGTGATCCAATTAACCGAGAATAAAGGCCTCTCGTTTGACAGTTTAGCGCAGCCCGACAATTGAGTATGCCAATGCACAAAATAGGCAAAAAACCTAAGTTAAACTTCGAAATTGAGGCAGTTTTGAAGGGAAAAGTCGAAATGGTCCCATTTTCCGAGCTTATTGACGGTCCGACCGTCGTTTCGGTCTACATGCGCAACAATACCTCCGCCTGCGATAAACAGACCTGTGCCCTCTCTGAAGATTTACAAGTCATTGCCCGTAAAGGTTTTAAGACTATAACTGTTTCGAGAGATAAGAGCAGCTCCCACGTCAAATACGCTGAGAAGAACGAGATAAAGTATACCTTGGTTTCGGACCCTGAGGATAAATTCTCCAAGGCCTTGGATGCGATTGTAGAGAAATCGATGTATGGTAAGAAATATTTTGGTCCATTGCGTGCGGCCTACCTCTTTGACAGCGATGGTGTTTTGAAATCGGTCATCCCCAAAGTAGAACCTACAGAGCACGGCAAACAAGTCTTGGCGGAGATAAAGCGCTTAGAGAGTGAGTGATAATTTATTTACCGAGACGCAATCGGTGCTTGAACCATGGCGATTAAAAGCGGAAGTTAAATAAGTAACGACACGCACGAAGATACCTAATGGCAACCCCTTATCGCCCGAATAGCCCTCGGCCCAAAAACTCATCCAACTCTAGTCAGCAGCGCTTCAATAATCGCAGCCGAGAAGATAAAGGACCGAAACGTAACGAGAAGATACGTGCGACAGAAATTCGTGTGATCACGGCGAAAGGCGAAATGCTTGGCGTGATGCAGACTACAAAAGCGCTACAACTCGCGCAAGCGGAAGGCGTCGACTTAATTGAAATTGCAGCCACCGCCGTGCCTCCCGTTTGTAAATTAATTGAGTACGGAAAATATTTATACGAAGAAGCGAAGAAGCATAAGCATCAAAAGACCGCAACCAAGGTGAAGGAAATAAAACTCCGTCCGCGGATTGATGTACATGACTTGATGATCAAAGTACGTCGTGCAGAAAATTTCCTTTATCACGGCCACAAAGTAAAACTGCTCTTACAATATCGTTACCGTGAATTAGAGCACCCAGAAATCGGTCTAGAAACGATGAATAAAGCCATCACCGAACTGATGCACATTTGTACGCGTGATAACGAACCCAAGCGCACCGGCCGAGCCATCGTCGTGGGCCTAACTCCTTTACAGGCAAATCGTCGCAAACTGATTCATAATGCCGAGCCTTCGGATGATGACCAAGAGGATGATTCCGCGGTAGATAACGGCGAAAACGATACCGAGTAATTCCGTGAAAGCCCGCGGGCATACTTTCCTACTCTTCGCCTTTTTACTTTGGATAGGCGTTGCCCCCAGCGTGTGGGCCAAGCCTGATTTGGCGCTCGGTGAAACTCTAAAACTTTTGGGGCTTCAGCAGGTTGCGTCATTAAAAACGGATTCTGCAGAATCCGAACGTTACGCTGGAAAAAATCTGCCTGATGTTTTCGCGGAAAATAAAAAACCTTACATCACGATTGGTGGGATCAAAGTTTATCTGACGGAAACATTAATCCTCATCAAAGGAAATCTAGCCATTGATCGCGTGGACTATGATAAAGTTTTGGTCCCGCTCATTTGGCGAAATAAAGCGCCGTTCGGAATTGGCTTTCGTCGCATCGTCATAGACGCAGGCCATGGCGGAAAAGACCCTGGTATTATGAGCAAAGCGTATAACTACGCAGAAAAAGCTGCGACGCTCGATACCGCGATCCGACTGAAAATTATTTTAGAAAAACTCGGCTTCGAAGTATTTCTGACACGAGATAAAGATAACTATGTCGAATTAACCGACCGCTGTGACTTTGCTAATAAACTCAAAGCAGATTTATTTATCAGCTTACACTTTAACGGGGGCGGGCCAAAAGATACAACCACAACGGGACTCGAAACCTACTGTCTGACCGTAGCGGGAGAATCATCGACCAATCAGTCGAAGAAAACGGCCACCAGCATTATGCTTCCGGGCAATCGACTCGATGCACTGAATGTGCTTTTAGCTTGGTGTGTGCATCTTCGTACCGTGAATACTTTGGGGACGGAAGATCGGGCGGTTAAACGTGCACGCTTTGCCGTTCTTAAATCATTAAACTGTCCAGGTATCTTGGTCGAAGGCGGTTTTATCTCGAGCCAGACGGAAGGGGCGCAAATTGCTAATCCGAACTACCGTCAAAAACTCGCGGAATCCGTAGCGGCGGGGATTATTGATTACAGCAATCGACTCAAGCCGTAGGATTTGAAACTTCCTCTGAGCGGTTTTTAAGATAGACTGAACTTCTGATGCGGTTGTGTCTGTTCATTTTTATCTGTCTACTGGGAGTGGAGCTTCGTGCCGACATTGATCCGACGACCACGATTGTTTTAGCGAATGATAATAGTCCTGACGGAATCCTGATTGCAAAAGCGTTGATGCGCAAACGAGGGATCCCTGAAGCCAATCTCATCACCCTGCCCTTACCTACGACTGAAGAAATTAGCTGGGATCAATACAGTCAGAGCATTCTTAACCCCCTGCGTCGTCAGCTTCTGGAAATGAAATTTATTTCAGGAAAAATAAATCGTGAAAAAGATTTATATGGTCGGGAAGATTTTATCCCAACCGAGAATCCAAAAATCTCGTGGCTGATTACCGTCTATGGTGTACCACTAAAAATTAAAGCGACTGGATACAAGCAGACCAGTGAGGCTTACGAGTTAATCCGGGGGGATCACGCTTGTGTGGATAGCGAGTTGGCTTTGTTAGCGGCGGTGAATCTCAATCCGGTGGGTGCGAAGCCCAATCCGTGGTTCAGTCAGGATTTTCCTGACTCTACGGAAATTACGGAAATTGTTCGCACGAGCAGAATCGACGGACCAACTCCCACTGACACCCTAAAAGCACTCATGGGTGCGTGGAGGGCGGAGGAATTAGGCCTGAGGGGACGCAGTTATGTCGATGTCGGTGGGCCCTACAAAGAAGGCGATAACTGGTTTAAAAACGCAGCAGAAGTGACCCAACTCTATGGTTTCCCAACCGATGTAGATTCTTCATCTAAACTCTTTGATGAGCGGGCGAGATCGGATGCTCCGGCCTTTTATTTAGGTTGGTACACGCAAACTCCCGGCGGTCGCTTTGCTTTACCTCGTGTAAAATTAGCATCAGGCGCGATTGCGCTACACCTACATAGTTTTTCAGCAAGCTCGTTGAAAAAACCTGAAAGCAATTGGGCAGCGTTACTCGTGCGTCAAGGTGCCGGACTCACCTCGGGTAATGTTTATGAACCGTTTTTAGGTTTCACCATGAGACCCGATTTTTTAGTGAACGGAATCATGCGCGGAAAATGTGCGGGAGAAGCTGCGTGGTACGCAACGCCAGTCGTTAGCTGGCAAGGGACTATTTTGGGTGATCCCTTTTATAAACCCTTTGCGGTAAATATCGCGACGCAGTTAAAAGATTATGCAAATAAACCAGATGAGCTTGGACCCTATGCGGCCATACGTGGATGCCTGATCCGCAAAGTGAAAAGCCCAGAACTCAATCTCGAGCTCATGCTTTCAACTTTAATGAAGAAGCCATCGATTCCTTTAGCTTACGAATACGCCAAGGCGCTCGTCGAAGAAGGAAAGCCCGTAGTGTGGCCGATTGATGATTGGAGCGAATTAAACAATCTGGACGACGGACTCGTTTGGGAACTCGGACAGTTTTTAATGAAAAACGGTCAAAAAGAACTCGGAAGGAAGGTTTTACAGTCTTTAATCGTCCGCGAGGGGTGGAGTCAGGACCCAGATTTAAGGAAAATAATTACGAATTCTGGTTCATAATCGACTTGCAATGAGGGGTGGAAACAGGTTCTTTCAACCTCCCTTTAGCCCGCTAA
>CAIOLH010000210.1 GCA_903859115.1 uncultured Opitutia bacterium
CCGGCTTTTTATTACTATTTTAACTTACTTACCCCATTGCCCCGTAGGACAAATTTATAACCTAAAGATTAACGAGTTTTGGGCTTTTGCAAGAAAATTCCAGAGACACTCACCGCCTCATCCTATAAGTGCTTGATGTATAGGACTGTAAAAGTGGGTGCAGGGGTAGGATTTGAACCTACGACCTTCAGGTTATGAGCCTGACGAGCTAACCGGGCTGCTCCACCCTGCAATAAGTGGGAGGTGCAACAGAAAGCTTAAATGGACGAGTCGCAAGCCATTTCTGCATGGATCCTTTTAACGCAATCTCATCGATTTAGATAAGGCATTTGTTACAGATTTGTGCCAACGCCTCTGGGGTGTTAATTGGGGTTGGAACTTTCGCTGTGAAAATTGATGTTCATAGCTGTACCCAGTTATGTCAGACACCCCTCCCAATCCTCCCTCGGCAGAAGTTGATGATGCTATCGATGCACAAGGCGAGCAAGTGGCCGTTCGTCAAAAGCAAGGATTCTGGGCACGCCTCGGTGGCGGCGGTTTGATGGTTTCGTTAATGATTCACTTTTTCTTGGTCGTCGTCGCAGTGTTCTGGGTAGTTTCAACTTGGACCGACTCGACCAAACGTGAGCCCACACAATTTGCAACGGGTGCGGGTGGCGGTAACGACGGCGATCGCGCGAAAATTTATCAGCATCGCCTGCAGCAAAAAAATATGAAGTCGCTGGCAAAAAGTACGCCGCGCCTGACTTCTAAAAACCCGAACTCTTCGATTTCCCTTCCCGATATTCCTAATGTGTCCACGTCGTCGATGGTCTCGGGCGCTACGATGGGTGGTTCTTCTAAAGGCTTCGGCGGCGGTTCGGGTGGAGGAATCGGCTCAGGCCAAGGTATCGGCGTAGGTAATGGTAAAAATATGATTGGAAAATTTAAACCTGTGATGGGCGCCAAAATTCAAGCGACAAAAGTGGCTGTGTTTATGGATTCTTCGAAATCCATGGCTCGTTATTTAGACCGAGTTGAGAGTGAAATTCGTAAACAATTCCCAGATGCCGACGTCTTTATGTACAGCGGAATTTGGACCAACACGATTGGTAACGTGGTGATGGGCGGCAGTAAATATAAGGGCACCTACAGCGATAAAACCAAAGGCGGCGCGAAAAATACCGATATCGAAAAATTAACCACCAAGGGTAAGAGTATTTTCAGAGAGCATGATAAGAGTTTCCAGACGGGCTGCGTGGGCGCGTGGGTTGATATTATGAAGAATCAGCGAGAGTATGATGCTTTAATTATTTTCTCGGACTTCCAAGATGGCGTTACGCAATACCGCGAAAAAGACAAAAATGGCGGAGCTAAGTATTACTATGGTAGCGATAAGTTTGAAACCGTTTATGCTGATGGCGTGAGAGCAAAACATCCTACCGATGATCGTACCGAACAAGAGAAGGGTTGGGAAAAGGAATGGTTGAAGGTATTTGGCGAAGCGAATAGCGGTAAAGGACCTCGACTCTATTTATTTTCAACTGAGACAGAGCCACAGGCTATTTTTGAAAAATGCGTAAAGGCATCGGGTGGACAAAGTAAAATGGTGGAATGGTTGAGAACTGGAGGAAATCCACCAGCCGTTACCGAAGAAGAACCAACTGAAATTAAAAAGAGTTCGGTAAGCACACCAGCTAACACCAATCGATAGTTAGAAGGTATTAGGTCAATGTGCCTAGTACGCTAATCTTGTCGGCCAACGGTGCGTCGTTGGATGGTGATGCATGTCACATGCCACCGTTCGTCAGCGAAAATCACCACAGACCTGGAAGGGTTTTCTGACTTCGCTCTTTGTGCATGGAATTTTATTAGGCCTAGCTTGTTGGATCGTCTTAGCTTCACCGATTGCCGTTAAAATACATCAAGACCCTGATTTATTTGTCACGGCGAGTGGTTCAGCAAAGCCGGCGACCACCACGCAGGCATATACCATTAAAAATTCTCCAAAAAGATTTCAGGGGGCGACTCGTCTTTCCGTAAATAATAATAACGCCTCCATCGCTTTGCCCGAGCTGACCGGTATTTCCGATATGATGAGTTCTAGTTTTAGTATGGAGAAGGGGATGGGGCGTGAGGGACTCGGCCAGGGCCAGGGAATGTCCTTCGGGGGTATGGGTGACTCGCGGACCTTAGTTGGAAAATTCGTGATGGGTGCCTCTATTCGCGCCCAAAGGATTGCCGTGTATCTAGACTGTTCCGGATCCATGCGACCCTACTTAACGCAAGTGACTCAAGAAATTAAAAATCAATTTCCTGATGCGGATGTATTTCGATTTGATGGAGCCCGCGTGGTTAGTCTGGAAAATAATATTGTTTACGGAAAAACTTTTCACGGCGACGCACCACGCTTAACCGAAGCGCCCACGCAAACGATTGATTCAGAATTAACCTCAGAAGGTCGCCAGCTTTTGAGTCGCATTCGGACGGCTTGTGAAAAGGGTTCCTTGGGTGCGTGGATTGATCGATTGTTAGCGGAAGACTATGATGCGCTTGTGGTATTTTCGGACTTTCAAGACGGCGTGAGAATTTACGAAGAAAATAATAAAGGGGCCCCTGCCTTGATTTATTCTGATAGTAATTATCATAAGGTCGGAACGGCCATGCCCGTTAAACCGTGGCAGAGTAAGTGGATAGACGCCTTCAAAAAAGGGGCTACAGGTCACGGACCTAAACTCTATCTATTCTCTATTCAGCAGCC
>CAIOLH010000211.1 GCA_903859115.1 uncultured Opitutia bacterium
AACTACCAACGAAGAAACCTTAGCAAAAACACTGAATGGCATGGTCGACACCAAAATCGGCAAATTTGCCCGACCAGAAAGAATTGTGTTTGTACCCGATCTGCCTAAGACTCGCTCAGGTAAGATTATGCGTCGATTACTACGAGATATTTCCGAGGGCCGAGAATTAGGAAATGTCTCAACCCTGGCTGACCCTGCGGTGGTTGAGTCGATACGTAATAAATTTAATAATAAATAATATGAAAAAAGTCTTCTCCCTGCTCTTACTCTTAGTCACGTCGCAAGTCTTTGCACTCGGCGTGGGCGACAAAGCCCCAGCCACCCGCCCAAAAACCCAAATTAAAGGTGAAGCCGTTAAATCTTTCGAAAAAGGTAAGCTCTACATTTTTGAATGCTGGGCGACATGGTGCCCTCCCTGCGTGGCTTCAATCCCGCACCTCAATGAATTAAATCAAAAAATGGGATCAAAGGGCGTGGTGATTACAGGCGTGAATGTTTGGGAAGGTGAAAAAAACCCTGAAGCCGCCAAAAAAGTTAAAGACTTTGTTAAAGCGCAGGATGATAAGATGTCTTACGCCGTTGCAATCGGTGGAGATAAATTTCTAAGAGATTGGCTCGAAGCGGCTAAAGTTGACGGCATCCCCCATGCGTTTGTGATCAATGGCGACGGTGTGATTGTTTGGATGGGACACCCCATGCAATTAAACGAAAAGCTTTTGGGCGATTTATTAACGGGTACCGCCGCTCCAGAACCCGAGAAAAATAAATCGGAAAAAAAAACTAAAGACGGAACCGTAAAAGACGAAACGAGTTCAACATTAGAAAAATTAGGGGAAGCACTGAACAATAAGAACTGGGACTTGGCCGAAAAAATTCTGCCTGAAGCCTTGTTGACTCTTAATGCTAGAGATCAGGCTAACCTTAAGGAGTCTGCCGAAGCCATCATTGCATTAGGTCGCGGTGACCCCTCCAAAATCAATGCGATGTATGAGAAATCTGCCCAAGATCATATCGATAACGCAGAAGTACAAAACGAAATCGCTTGGGACCTTTTAACCAACCCTCGTTTTGGTAAAAATATAAATTTAACCTTAGCTGAAAAATGTGCCGTTCGTGCGGTGGCCCTCACCAAAGAAGAAGAGGCCGATAAATTAGATACCTTAGCCCGGGTTCGCTGGTTACAGGGCAGAAAAGAAGAGGCGATTAAATTACAGGAAAAGGCTGTGAGTAAGGCCTCGTATTTAACCCTTAAAGAAGAGTTACAACTCACACTTGATTCACTGCGTAAGGGAGTATTACCTCCGGGTGACCCCATCGATATCGCAGAATAATTTTATGGAAAGTAAAAGTCTCATCGAAAAAGCGCATTCAGCGCTACATTTACGCTTACTTTCCCTCCAGCAAAGAATTGTTAATCATCATGCAGGTACGGTTATTGTTATTGGCGGCGGCGATCGCCTGGCAGCCTCAGAATTAGCTAATCAACTCACCGAGTGGCTCGACTCTCGTCTTGTACGCATTTGCGCCCCCGAAACATCACTTCCTGAAAACAAGCTCCGCCCCTTTCTCTGGCCTTACTGGAACTTAGCGCCCGCCCAAGGTCGCATTACGATTGTTGTGGGTGATTGGACAACTCGTTCTGTGGTAGCCTCAATCAACGGAGAACTCAAAGGCGATGCCCTACGTGCCCGCTTAAAGAGTATTAAAAGTTTTGAAGATACGCTAGTCGCTAATGGAATCGCGATGGCTAAGGTCTGGATTGATACACCCGAAAAAACTCTGAAGAAGCGTCTGAGTGAAGCAGAAGAT
>CAIOLH010000212.1 GCA_903859115.1 uncultured Opitutia bacterium
CCATCACGATGACGATCGAAACGACGGTGCCGAAAATAGGGCGACGAACGAAAAATTCCCAAATCATAACTTATTTATTAGCAGGAGGATTGCCCCTGACTTGCACAGGATTTCCTGGACGGATTTTTTGGACGTTATCGATAATCACTCGATCACCCGCTTTGAGTCCGGCGCTAACAATCGCATCACCAGCATGGATTTGAGCGATTTGAATAGGCGCGACTTGGGCTTTGCCTTCGGCATTTAAAATATAAACGAAACGACCTTGCGACGACTGCATCAAACAACTGGCAGGAACGGTCACCGCACTGGTAATCGTCTGTCCCAATAAATCAACGCGCACAAACTGTCCCGGGATTAAAGTGTTTTTAGTATTATCAAACTCAGCACGCATTTGAATGGTACCTAGGCGTGGATCCACTTGAGCAGATACGAAATTTATTTTACCCAATTCGCTACTCCTGACACCATTAGGCAAGATCACGGTGACTTTGGCTTGATTCGCAATCGCAGCATCACCAGCAAAAACGCGGGTAAACTCCTGTTCGGAAATACCAAAACGCACCCAAACTTTATCGCGTTGAACTAAAGTAGTAAGAAGTCCATCAGCGCCAGGTGTGACCAACGACCCTTCGGAACGTTGGAGTCTACCTGCATAACCATCAATCGGCGCACGCACTTCGCAGTAAGATAAATCGAGTTCAGCACTCTTAACTTTCGCTCCAGCGACTTCTTTCGCGGCATTAGCACTATCGGCTAATAATTGTGCGTCGCCTGCTTCTTTAGCACTGGCGGCGTTTTGAGCTAACAAAGCGGCCTGACGTTTGGCTTCAGTTGTCGCCTGCTCAGCTCGAGCCTGCTCTTGGGCAAATTGAGCCTTAGCTAATGACAAAGCGATTTCATACGGAGCTGGATCGATTTTGAAAAGCAGTTCGCCGGCTTTCACGAATTCACCTTCGCGGTAAGATTGAGTTAAAAGAATTCCCGTGACGCGTGCTCGGACTTCGACCTCGCGCGTGCCATCGACTTGACCCGAAACTTCCACCTCTTGCGGCAACGGAGTTACCTGTGCGGTCATGACGGCAGCGGTTAAGGGAGGCTGCGCTGGTTGCTCAGGCGGTTTGCACGCAGATACAATTGAGAGTGCCACTCCCAGTACTATGACCTCGACAATTTTGTATTTACATACATTCATGTATGTAAATCTAAACACTCACCTATGGCTCGCAAGACCAAAGCAGAGGCAGCCCTCACCAGAGAGAAAATCATCCAATCCGCACGGGCTGTATTTAATCGACGCGGGGTATCCACCACTTCGCTCGAAGAGGTAGCCTCTGAGGCAGAAGTGACGCGCGGGGCTGTTTATTGGCACTTTAAAAATAAGGCCGACCTATTTCGGGCGGTGCGCAGCCAAACCGGGCGACTCCTTCAACTAGATCAAAAATCTCACGGCGATGCCCTTTTTAAATTAGAAAACGGATTACTCGCTGCATTGCATCGATTAGAGACCGACTCCGAAGCACGAAAAACTTTCGAAGTCATGCTCTGGCATTGCGAGTTCGTGGGTGAATTTGCATGCGTTCGCAATGAGTTGATGTCGAGCGGACGAGACTTTTTGCGCGAGATTACTGAGCTCTACCAAGAAGCCTTAAACGAAAAAATTCTTAGTCCGCATTTAGATCCCCAAATTACCGCTTTAGAAACCTACTTTTTCTTCACTGGATTATTAAAAATTTGGCTCGCGGAGAACCGCCAAAGCCAGGTTCACCAACGTGCCGCCGACGTCATTAGGGCACATATTAAAAATAAACGCCGTCCGATTAAGGCGAAGAGTTAAAACTTCGAACACCCCTTCCCTGCTAGTTAGCCTTACGCAGTCTTCAACTTACGACGACG
>CAIOLH010000213.1 GCA_903859115.1 uncultured Opitutia bacterium
CTATAATGTTTCCAAAAGTAATCTTATACTCTATGATACATAAATCGTGAGTATCACGCCTGACCAGTCGACTTTCCGTGAGTTAGCAAAATCTGCTGATATCATACCTGTGTGTCTGGATTTGATGGCCGATCTCGAAACACCAGTCTCAGTTTACGCCCGTCTTCGAAAACTAGGCTCAAGTTTCCTTTTCGAATCGGTCACAGGCGGTGAGCACATCGGACGTTATAGTTTTTGTGGTGCTAATCCCGCACTGACAATTACAGCTTTTGAAGATCACACTGAAATCGTGACGCGCGCAGGTAAAAAAGAAACGGTCGCCACGCCTAAAGATCCGCTCGATTTAGTTAAGAAAGAAGTAGCCAATCTGCGCGTCGCAAAAGTTCCAGGCCTCCCTCCCTTTGTTGGCGGTATGGTCGGCATGGTGAGTTACGAATACATTCACCGCATTGAACCGAGCGTGCCCTGTGCTAAAAAAGATCCAGCAGGCACTCCGTTAATTCACTTCATGCTCGTGGATCGCTTAATCGCTTTTGACAACGCACGACAAACCTTACGCCTCATCGTCAACGCTCGCATCAGTTCACCTGATAAAGCCGATGAAGTTTATGCTGCTGCCAAAAAAGAATTAGAAATCTTGAAAGCAGTCGTGACTGGACCTTCGGCAGCTGCTGCGGCCGAACTTCCAACCTCCAACGATTTTGCGACCGGCAAATCCAACGTCACTCAGCAAGATTTCGAAAAAGCTGTCCAACGCACCCAAGAATATATCAAAGCTGGCGATTGTGTTCAGGTAGTTTTATCACGCAGAACTGATGTTGAATACAAAGGTGAGCCTTTAGATCTCTATCGTGTCTTAAGACATGTAAATCCGTCACCCTACATGTTTGTTATCGAAACCGGATTAGGTTTCGACGTCGTAGGCGCCTCACCTGAAGTCAATGTTCGCCTCACCAATCGTCGTTGTGAAATTCGTCCGATCGCTGGCACACGTCCACGCGGCATCGACGAAGCGGCTGATCGTAAACTCGAGGCCGATTTACTGGCCGACCCGAAAGAACGATCCGAACACTTAATGTTAGTCGATTTAGCACGTAACGATTTGGGACGCGTCTGCGTTCCGGGAAGCGTGACTGTTCCCCACTACGCCATTATCGAACGTTACTCTCACGTGATGCACATCGTCTCTCAAGTCGAAGGCGATTTAGCTCCGAAGTTTGACGCGTTTGATTTATTCAAAGCCACTTTCCCTGCAGGAACTCTTTCTGGTGCACCGAAAATTCGAGCCATGCAGATTATTTCTGAACTCGAAGGTGAACGTCGCGGAATCTACGGCGGTGCCGTCGGTTATTTTGGTTTCGATGGCGGACACGACTCCTGTATCGTCATTCGCACCGCTTCCTTACGCAATGGCACGGCAAGTATTCAAGCCGGTGCCGGCATCGTCGCTGACTCTGTAGCGACTTCCGAATACCAAGAAACTATCAGTAAGTCTAAAGGCGTTCTACGCGCACTCAGTTTAGCCACCGGGATAAAATCCTAAGGCATCATGACCAAACCCAAGTCTAATAAAAAGAAAGCCCACGAGGCCAAAGATGACCTGCCCAAAAAAATCGTGCAGCCTCTTCCTGCTCCTGTGGTCAATGACGACCCGACAGAACCAGGTGAAGCTTGGGAAAAACTTTCTCCTGATGAACGTTCACCGCTGAGATCATACCTGGATCAAATCGGAAAAACACCGTTACTCACTTTAGAAGAAGAAACCAAACTGGCTCGGAAAGTCCTCAAAGGAGATGAAGCAGCGCGACAAAAAATGATTCAGTCTAATTTACGTTTAGTGGTTAGAATCGCCCGTGATTACGATGATTTTGGCCTGCCCTTGATGGATTTAATTAGTGAAGGAAATTTCGGTCTCATCAAAGCGGTTGAGCGTTTCGACCCTGACAAAGGCGGCAAACTCAGTACCTACGCTTCATGGTGGATTAAACAGGCTATCAAACGCGCTCTAGCTTCTAACGGTAAAACCATTCGTCTGCCCGTACACATGGTCGATCGCATTGCACAAATGCGTCGTATGATTGCCCAGCTGGCGAAGGAATTAGAACGCGATCCGTCGGATGAAGAAATTGCCCAGTCGATGGAGATACCGATTTCAAAAGTCGTGCACATGAAGTCCGTCGCTAATCGCGCAGCCTCGCTCGATCAAGAAGTCGGCGAAGAAGGTGATTCGACTTTGGGGGATTTAGTAAAAGATGAAAACGCGAGTTCGCCTTTTGAAAATCTGCGCAGCAAATCTGACGTCGCTGAGATTAACGAAATGCTGACGAGACTCGAACCCCGTGAAGCGGAAGTCATTACACTGCGCTTTGGTTTAAATGGTGAAAGCCCTCTCACGCTTGAAGAAATTGGTGAAAAATTTAAACTCACCCGCGAACGCGTACGACAATTGCAGCAGGGGGCGCTTATGCAACTACGTCGAATCATGACGGATCGACAAAAAATGCTGACCACTGAAGATGTAAGAAAAAATCAGTTGGCCGATGCCCGAGCCGAAGTTTTAAGCGAGTTCTTCAAGGCCAAGGGCATTAAGCCTGATCAAAATAGCCGTCCGGGTCTTTAAGGCCGAATGAACACAGCCCTGCTTAACTGTGAGCGATGGGCTTGCTTAAAATTAAACACATTCAGATTTTTTGGGTAATGGCAGAGTGCCTGCTCAGTATTGAGCATGAACCTCAAGGATTATAAGCCGAATAAGCTATTCGATGAACTCTTAGATGAGCATGGGAAAATCCGTCCCTATTATAAAGGTGTCGCTGATCGATTAAGCGGATTAACGACTAATGATTTAAATTCAAAAATCCGTAGCCTCGAACTTTTATTTTTAAAACAAGGAATCACTTTCACGGTTTATGGAGACGAAAAAGGAACGGAAAGAGTTTTCCCATTTGACCCCTTCCCTCGCATTATTCCCGCCAGCGAGTGGGAAACGATTGAAGCTGGTTTAATTCAAAGAATCACCGCGCTCAATTTATTTCTATACGATATTTATCACGAACAACGAATTTTGAAGGACGGTATCATTCCTAAAGAAGTTATTTATGGAGCAGCTCATTTTCGTCCCGAGTTCGTTGGCGTATCCGTTCCCAAAGATGCTTATATTCACGTCTGCGGAACTGACCTCATTCGCGATACCGATGGAAAATATTTAGTGCTCGAAGACAACGGACGCTGCCCTTCGGGCGTTTCCTATGTTTTAGAAAATCGCACCGCGATGAAACGCGTTTTTCCGCATCTTTTCAGTGGTGGAGTTAGACCTGTCGACACTTATCCGGCCGACTTGTTATCGACCCTGCGTCACATTGCACCGCACGAAAACCCCAATCCAAACGTGGTTTTACTCACTCCTGGGGTCCATAACAGTGCGTATTTCGAACACTCGTTCTTAGCTCGTCAGATGAGTATCGAAATCGTCGAAGGACGCGACCTCATTGCGCTCGACGGGTTCGTTTATATGCGTACCACGCGAGGACTTCGCCAAGTCGATGTTATCTATCGCCGCATTGATGACGACTTCCTCGATCCACAAGTATTCCGCAAAGATTCCTGCCTTGGCGTTCCTGGATTAGTCGATGCAGTTCGCCGAGGAAATGTTTCACTCGCTAACGCCATCGGTACAGGAGTGGCTGACGATAAAGTCACCTACGCTTACGTGCCCGATATGATTAAATATTATTTGGCACAGGATCCAATTCTTGAACAAGTGCCCACGTACCTCGCTTGGCGACCTACGGATAAAAAATATATTTTAGAAAATCTCCCCAACTTAGTGGTCAAAGCTGCAAACGAGAGTGGTGGTTATGGAATGCTGATTGGACCGACAGCCACTGCGGAGGAAATTGAAAGTTTCCGTGAAAAAATAATCGCGACACCACGTAATTACATCGCCCAGCCAGTGGTTAATTTCTCGCAACATCC
>CAIOLH010000214.1 GCA_903859115.1 uncultured Opitutia bacterium
AGTCAGCGATTAAGACCGGACGCTTCGGACAAATCACTTTAGCGAGTGCCCTTATTCCCTGGTGGCGCAGTCAAGAATACTACGACTCCGCTGCTTGGCGTGGTACACAAAAACTCGATGGCGGTGGCGCCCTGATGAATCAAGGCATTCACACCATCGATCTTCTACTGTGGCTACTCGGGCCGGTTAAACGCGTCTCCGCTACGATGGGCCTCGTCGCTCATAAAAATATCGAAGTCGAAGATATCGCCACGGGTTGGATTGAATTCACCAACGGAGCCCGCGCTACCATCGCCGGCACCACTACCTGCTGGTCTCAAAACGGCCTCCCCGCTGAGATTCGTATCCACGGAACTACAGGTTCAGCCATCTTACATGACGATAAGTTAGTAACTTTTGAATTCAAAGAACCTCAATCGAGTGACCAAAGTCAGATTGGTAAAATTAATCAAGGTGCCGGAGCGAATGATCCCAAGGCTATTGATACGAAGTGGCACAAGGCTAATTTAGAAGAAATTATTGGTGCGATTCGCGAAAACAAAAAACCTTCGATTGATGGAGTCGAAGGTCGTAAAGCCGTAGAGTTAATCTTAGCGCTCTATCAGTCAGCCCAACAAAATGGCCTGCCGATTAATCTCTAATTTTGTGCGTTTCGTTTTTCTGCTTTTTTTATTCGCTCAAACTTTCCTAAGTTGCGCGGCTGAAGAAAAATTATTCAGCGAGAACCAGTGGCACGCCGTTATAGTTATTTCCGATAATCCAGAAATTGATGAATGGTATGCAGCGCGCAGTTTAAGCGACTGGGCTGAAGTAGTAACTGGTAAAAAAATCAACGTGCTTTCTGAATCAGAAAAACCTTTGGTAAACCAATGGAAAATCCATGTCGGTAAAACTCAAGCATCCGTAGCAAACCAAGTGATCATGCCTTCACATCGCGGTGATATCGCTGTGAGGGCCGTTAAAGACAAATCCGTCTACGTGATGGGAAATAATCCAGCTGCCACGCGAATTGCTGTCGGACGATTCTGTGAACAGGTTCTGGGGATAACTTTTTGTCAGCCAGGTATCAAAGGGGCAGACTACTCCCATCTAAAAGAAATCTCTATTCCGTCGACAGATTCATTTCAGCCAGCTTTTTACTGGCGTGCGGTAGGTGGCCTAAGCAACGAAGTTTCGAAAGACTGGGCTTATTCGGTGGGCTATGGTAATTGCCCGGCATTTTCACATAATTTATATAAAATATTCACGGAGAATGAATGGAAATTAGATCCCACATTTTTTGCCGAAGGCCAACAAGGATACATCAAGCCCACGGGATCAGGTAATGATGCTAATCCTAATTTAAATCACCCGCAGGCTGCTACGGTGGCACGTCGATACGCAGTAGACTGGTTTAAAAACAACCCCGAGAGCACCTCGGTGGCTATGGGTTTAAATGACTCACTTATTTTTGATAAAAAAGTAGAGAGCGAAGGATGGTTTCGCGACCGCCCCGTAAGAACCAACTACCTCATCGGCTTTTTAAACAAGGTCACTGAGGGCAATGGGTTAAATCAGGTTAACACCCCATCAAGCAAACGAACGGTCGGGACCCTGGCGTACCTAGATACCCTCAAAGCACCAACGATAAAAGTTAATGCTGATATTTTCCCGTGGGTTTGTGTGGATCGCATGGGCTATGCGAGTGAAGAATTTTCCCAACAAGACATTGAAAACTGTACGGCGTGGGTTAAGTCAGGCGCCGAGAATGTTGGAGCTTATGACTATTGGTACGGAAATAGTTTCTGCATTCCACGCGTCAATTTCTCGGCCCAAACAAAAAGCATTAAATCGCTCAATCAAATCGGTGTCACCGGTTGGTATGCTGAGTTGTATCCCCTTTGGGCG
>CAIOLH010000215.1 GCA_903859115.1 uncultured Opitutia bacterium
CGGGCTGAAGATTTAACGTGGGAAGTTTTCCGCGATACTTTAATCGAACAAGCCGAGCAGGGTGTTGACTACTTCACCATCCACGCGGGTGTACGTTTGGCGTTTATTCCCATGACCGCTCGTCGCGTTACGGGTATTGTTTCACGGGGTGGTTCGATTTTAGCAAAATGGTGTTTAGCGCATCACAAAGAGAATTTCCTCTACACCCACTGGGATGATATTTGTGATATCATGGCCGCTTATGACGTTAGCTTCTCGATTGGTGACGGACTCCGTCCAGGATCGATTGCGGATGCGAATGACGAAGCCCAATTCGCTGAGTTGAAGACTCAAGGCGAACTCACACTGCGTGCTTGGGAACGTGGCGTGCAGGTCATGTGTGAGGGTCCTGGTCACGTGCCAATGCACATGATTAAGGAGAACATGGATAAGCAGCTCGAATGGTGTCACGAGGCTCCATTCTACACACTTGGACCTTTAACCACCGATATCGCTCCTGGTTATGACCATATTACATCGGCAATCGGTGCTGCCATGATTGGTTGGTACGGAACTGCGATGTTATGCTATGTGACTCCGAAGGAGCACTTGGGTCTGCCTAATAAGAACGACGTTCGTGAGGGCGTGATTGCTTACAAGATTGCGGCTCACGCGGCCGACTTAGCCAAAGGACATCCGGCTGCGCAGCGTCGCGACAATGCTTTATCTAAAGCGCGTTTCGAGTTCCGCTGGGAAGATCAATTCGCGTTAGCCTTGGATCCCGAGCGAGCGCAGGAATATCACGACGAAACCTTGCCGCAAGATTCCGCCAAGACCGCACACTTCTGCTCGATGTGTGGACCTAACTTCTGCTCCATGCGTATTTCGGATGATATTCGTAAATTAGCCGAAGAGCAGGGCGTTTCTGAAGAAGAAGCTCTGTCGAAAGGCATGGCCGATAAATCTAAGGAATTTAGGGAAAAGGGCGGAGAGATTTATCAGTAAATAGATGTCGACCGCTGTCGCACTCAGTTCGTCAACCGCTTGGTATGACTCTCCACTGTATTACGATATGGTGTATGAGGATTACACCAAACGTGAGACGCGTTTTCTGCACGCCGTCGTTAAACAATACGGAAAAGATTTTGGCGAAAGTTGGAAGATATTAGAACCCGCTTGTGGGTCAGGTCGTTTATTAGAATCGTTGGCTGAACGTGGACATACGGTTCATGGCTTTGATCGAAATCGAAACCAAGTCGCTTACGCTAAGAAACGTCTCAAGAAATTTAGCTCGAAGACTAAGGTCTGGCAGGATTCCCTGCAGGATTTTGAAATCACAAAACCGGGTAGTTACGATTTGATTCATTGTTTCGTTACTACCTTTAAATATTTACTAAAAGAGAAAGATGCCGTGGCTTCATTGCGACTCATGTCGGAAGCACTCCGTCCGGGTGGCCTTTGTTTGATCGGCTTACATTTAACGAACTATAAGGACAATCCGGCTGATTATGAGAAGTGGGTGAATCGTCGCGACGACGTGAAGGTGGTGAGCGAAACGTGGTCCGAG
>CAIOLH010000216.1 GCA_903859115.1 uncultured Opitutia bacterium
AGGCATGGGGAGAAGTAGATAGGAAAATTAAATTTTCAGTTGTTCACACGTGGGTGCGACTCCTTGACAGTTAGCCTCTGTATGCAAATCTTACGGCGTGCTTCTGGTCATCGATAATTACGATTCTTTCACGTACAATCTCGTCCAATATTTTGGACAACTAGGGGTTGAGCAAAAAGTTTTTCGTAATGACCAGATCACGGTCGAAGAAGCTTTGGCACTCAATCCGGATCGTGTGATGATTTCACCTGGTCCGTGTTCGCCCGTAGAAGCGGGTGTATCGTGCGACATGATTAAAGCTTTTGCTGGAAAGAAACCTTTGTTGGGAGTTTGTCTCGGTCACCAATCTATCGGACATGTTTACGGTGGAAGAGTCATTCGTGCGCCAAACCTGATGCACGGAAAGACATCGAATGTTTTTCATAACAATACCGATTTGTTTAAAGGCATGCCGAATCCTTTTGCGGCGACCCGCTATCACTCGCTCGTGGTGGAGAGAGAAACTTTTCCGGCGTGTTTAGAAATCACTGCGTGGACGGAGGATGGTTTGGTGATGGGTCTTCGTCACAAGGAATTGCCTGTTTATGGCGTACAATTTCACCCTGAGTCTTTTGCAACGGATAATGGCATACAGATTCTTAAGAACTTTTTGAGTCTCTAAGGTATGTTCTGTCCTAAGTGCAATCATGAGGACACTAAGGTTCTCGAAACGCGACTCGGAAAAGGCAATCACTCCATTCGCCGTCGGCGCGAATGCTTAGCTTGCGAAACTCGTTTCAGCACCGTGGAAGAAATTGTGCGTGAAGGTTTAGTGGTGGTGAAGAGAAATGGAGCCCGTGAAGAATTTAATATCGCGAAAATTACTTCCGGTATTCGTAAGGCCACGGATAAGCGTCCAGTCGAAGTTGAACGAATCAATTTACTGATTTCAGAAGTCGTCGAAGGCTTGCAAAAGAAATTTGAAGATGAAGTCCCATCGAGTGCCATCGGCGAAGAAATCATGTCGCATTTACAAGCGGTGGATCAAATTGCCTATGTGCGTTATGCGAGTGTGTATCGCGAGTTTCGTGATATTGAAGAATTAGCGAAAGCGATCGAACAACTGCGGACCAAAGGAAAGAAGTCGAATGACCGCTGATACTCCAATGCGCACGGGTCAGTTGCGTACACTTAACTCAATGCTCGCGAGGTTGGTGGGTACGGACTCGCTATTACGCCGAGACGTCGATGCAGTGGTGCGACTTTATGAGGCGGACGAACAGTCGTCGCGGGGTTTGGATACTAAGGGGCTCGCTGAGGCTGCTAGCCATTTATTGCATTTGTTATCTCCCGATCAAGTGGCGCCTGCGATAGCGGTTTTGGACCATCGCGAAGAGCCTTTTGAGCCACTTTGGGCTCCGCAACGATTGGAGAATGCCCTGGCAGAGGTGGGTGATGCGCAGGACGTTTTATTGTGGGTAGTGGGCTTACAGGACCAATTTTTATCAGGGGCTAAGGCTCGTTCGGCAAAATGTCGTCGTGCCTATGATGAAGCGGTGGAGTCGGTCAATGCACTGACTGCTAAACTATCCGACCGTAGACGCGTGACGGTGGTTGTGTTATAATTAAACTATGACTGCTAAATCTTTATTTCAAAAAATCGCGGATAAGGAAATTCCGGCAAAGATAATTTATGAAGACGAAAGCTGTGTCGCTTTTCATGACATCGCACCGCAGGCCCCCGCACATTTTTTGGTCATTCCCCGTAAATTAATTCCGCGAGTTGCGGAAGCGACTTCGGCGGATGAAACGTTGATTGGACATCTACTATTGGTGGCGAAAAAAGTAGCTCACGATTTGAAGTTAGAAAAAGGCTTTCGTATCGTAATCAATAATGGACCTGATGGTGGCGAAACCGTACCGCATTTGCATGTGCATGTATTAGGAGGACGTCATCTCAACTGGCCTCCGGGATAAAATGAATGCACACGACCAGCCCTGTTTGGTGATTGACGGATCAGCCCGCGAGGGTGTCAGGGTAGGCGTGTTGGCGGATGGGCGCTGGGTGGCGGAGTCTGTCGTTGCGGCAGGTGCGTTGGAAGCGACGACCGATTTAACAGCAGAAGTTTTGAAGAAAGCGCATTTAAAATTTACGGATATTAAATCCTATGCGGTCTGTATTGGTCCGGGTTCTATGTTGGGCATCCGCGTGTCGGCGATGGCAGTGAGAACTTGGGCTACGTTATATCAGCGCCCCATTTATGTTTGGGAGTCGCTTAAACTTTTAGCTGAGCATGCCTTAGAACAGGGCGTGAAAGTTCCTTTTGCGGCCATTAATGAGTCACGTTTAAAACGATGGAATTTATTGGCGGTGAAGTCGGCTGACTCCTTGGAGCCTACCGCGGAATTAGAAGTGGATGAGGTTAATTCCAAAAGACTTGCCTTGGTGATTAATCATTTCGCTGAACCATTTCCGAATGCGAAGGTTATGGACGATGTTTGGAGTCATTTACCAAAATTATTTCTTAAGAAAGAGTGTCTAAAGCTCGAACCCAAACCTGATGCCTTGAATCCTGCGGCAGATTATGCCTTATGGTCAGGTGAACGCCACCGTCGCACCCCATGAGTCAATCCGGACATAATACCAGAGCTTGGGTGGAGATTGATTTACCAGCGTTGGATCGAAATGTTGGACGCATAAAACAAGCTTTGCCTAAGCATATTCGTTATGTCGCGGTAGTGAAAGCAGATGCTTACGGGCACGGAATGCCAGAAGTGGTAACACGATTACTGCAAGCAGGAGTGGATACGTTTGCGGTCGCGAATGTCGTAGAGGCTAGTCGATTAAGGGAAATTAGTCCTGACGCTGATATTTTGTTATTAAGTCCGACTTTACCGAATGAAATGAGTCGAGCGATAGAATTGGGCTTAGACATTACCATCAATTCATCGGGAGAAGCCGATGCGATTATTCGGATGGCCGAGTCGATGAAGTTAAAAGCAAGAGTGCACGTAAAAGTGGACACGGGTATGGGTCGATCGGGTGTTTGGCATGAACAAGCTGAAGAAGTTTTTGCTAAGGTTCTGGCGAGTTCATCGATTATTTGGTGTGGAGTTTATACTCACTTTTCAGATGCGGACACGGATACCGATTACACGATTAAGCAGCGCCGAATTTTTCTTAATTTATTACAAAAAATACCGAGCGATATTCACAAAGATTTTCTTATTCATGCCGACAACAGTGCCGGTCTAGAAAGCTTTTCATCGGATTCTCCCTTTAATGCGGTACGTATTGGTTTAATGCAGTACGGTTTACCGCCATCAGCTGGCTCCTTTTTAGCGAGTTTGAAGCCTGATCCCGTTTTATCTTTTCACGCTAAGGTTGTTTTAGTGAAAGATTTACCCGCAGGAACTTCGATTGGATATAATCGCACCAAGACTTTGAGTCGTGATTCTAAAATCGCGGTGGTGGCTGTGGGTTATGGTGACGGAGTACCGACGGCGGCGAGTAATCGTGGGATATTTTTAATCAATGGAAAACGCTGTCCGATACTAGGACGCGTTAGTATGGATCAGACAGTGGTTGATGTGACTGATATCGGACAGGTTAAGCCTGGCGATGTCGCAACCATCTTAGGTGCGCAAGGAACTGACCGAATTACTGTGACAGAATTCTGTAAGTGGTCGGACTCAATTCCTTGGGAAGCCTTATGCACGCTGACGCAACGTGTACAGCGCGTCTATCGTTCGGATCGAACCTAAAGTTTGAAACCAAAATACTTTTTAGCGTTTTGGTAACTCACGTCGGCGATGAGTTTCTCGGTCCACTCAGAACGATCTGGGATACGACCGGAATCGACGTCACTGCCTACCAGATCGCAAAGAATGCGACGGAAGTATTCGTGACGTGGGTAGGAAAGGAAGGAGCGAGAATCGGTGACCATACCCACGAATCGACCGAGCAATCCGAGGTCGGAGAGGGCGTTCATTTGATCGCGCATGCCACGTTCTTGATCAAGGAACCACCAGCCGGAGCCGTATTGAATCTTTCCAGGGGTGATACCATCTTGGAATGAACCAATCATACAGGCGAACAGGGCGGTGTCGGCTGGATTGATATTATAAATAATAGTTTTACCGAGCGCGTTTTCGCCAGAGAGAGTTCCGAACCAACGAACCAATCCAGGGCCTTGGCGGTAATCGCCGATGGTATCGCAACCTGCGTCTGAGCCGAGACGGTTAAGAAGTCCGAGGTTTGGATCACGGACGGGTCCGAGGTGGAGCTGAGTGGTCCAATCCTTAGCGTGATTTAAACGACCTACATGCAACATGATGTAGGCAGTAAACTTTTCGGTTTCTGTGAAAGTAGCAGCGGTGCCTTTTTGGGCTTTTTCCCAAATCGATTTTGCTTCGGCGTCGGTGCAGGTGACGTCAGGTAAATATTCTAATCCGTGGTCGGTCGCGCGACAGCCAGCGGCAGCGAAATCATCGTGACGTTTATTTAGTGCAGCGATGAGACCTTCAAAAGTATCGGCATTTTTTCCGCTGATGGCGGAGAGACGTTTGGCCCAAGCTTGAACGCGTTCAGGAAGATGAACTTTAAGGCAGGCGTCAGGACGGAAAGTCGGAACGATTTGTGTTTTGAATCCAGACTTCGCAATGGCGTGATGGTAGTCGAGTGAGTCAGCTGGATCATCGGTCGTGCCGACTAATTCTACTTTCATTAAAGAAAGAATACCACGAGCGGTGAGGTTGCTGTGTTTTAATTGGCGATTCGCTTCGTCCCAAATCGGCTGAGCAGTGGCGCCTTCTAAAATATCGTGAATACCGAAGTGACGACGCAGTTCCAGATGAGTCCAGTGGAAGAGAGGATTTCGTAAAGTTTGGGGAACCGTTTCAGCCCAAGCTTGGAATTTTTCGCGTGAAGTTGTTTTACTACCCGTGATGTAATCTTCGTTTACGCCACAAGCACGCATCGCGCGCCACTTGTAGTGATCGCCGGCGAGCCAGACGGCGGAGAGATCTTCGAAGCGACGATCTTCGGCGATATCTTTGGGGCTAAGGTGGCAGTGGTAATCTACAATTCCCTGTGACTTCGCTACTTTGTGGTAGAGAGACTGAGCGGTCGGCCCAGCGAGGAGGAAATTGTCGTCGAGAAATGCCATGGGATTAAATTGCTTTCGCAGCGAAACCACCGTCGACTACGATTTCGGCTCCGGTGATGAAACTACCCGCGTCGGAGGCCATCAATAAGCAGGCACCGATGAGTTCATTAGCTTCACCGAAACGTCCCATCGGAGTTTTTCCGAGAATTTGTGAAACGCGCTCAGGGGTGAGCACTTTGCGATTTTGTTCAGCAGGGAAAAATCCAGGGATGAGGGTGTTTACGCGAACGCCGTTCGGTGCCCATTCGCGAGCGAGGTTCTTCGACAGATTATGTACGGCAGCTTTGGTGGCAGAGTAAGTGAAGACGCGAGAGAGAGGGACGATACCAGACTCTGAGCCGAGATTGATGATTGAACCTTTACCTGCTTTGACCATGGCTTCACCGAATACTTGTGAACCGAGAACCACGCTCTTGATATTAACTGAGATGATACGATCCAGTTCGGTCTCAGCGATTTCGAAGAAGGGAGTAGCGGAGTTTACGCCGGCACCATTGATGAGGATATCGATTTTTCCGTGAGTAGCTAAAATTTTATCACGGAGTACGATAAGATCGTTTTTGTTAGTCGCTTCGCAGGACATGAATTCACCTTTACCGCCAGCAGACTTAATTTTAGCGAGACGAGCATCGGCCTTAGCGGGGTCGCGTCCGACGAGAATCACGTGAGCACCAGCGGAGGCAAAACCTTCGGCGACAGCACCACAAAGTTCGCCCGTTCCGCCGATGATGACGGCAACGCGACCTTTGAGGGAGAAGAGTTCGAGGGAGGATTGCATTTTATTTTAGGGGACACGGTGACACGGGGACACGGTGACAAGGGTTAATGAGTAGTTTGTTTAGAGTTTAGCGGACGACGCGGGCGCCGCCACCGGAGATTTGCTTTTCAACTTCTTTACGGGTCACCATGGAGGTGTCACCTGGAGTTGTTGAGGCAAGTGCGCCGTGGGCTGCACCGTA
>CAIOLH010000217.1 GCA_903859115.1 uncultured Opitutia bacterium
AGCTACTGGTCCCTCCTGGGAGAGCGTTCGCTTGTAACGCTAGCTAGTATAGAGCGAAGCATTGTCTAGCTAGCACCGCTAGCACCCAGTGTATTGGAATAATATATTCCTAATATATTATTTTCATTTTAAAAACTAATATATTAGTAGTATCTTGGAGAAGAAATAATAATATATTATAAGTATACGGAATATATTATAATATATCGCAATATCAAATTTAATATTTAAGTCATATTAGTACATCTACTTATGACACTACTAGTATCTACTTAAAGCGAAGCTGAGGAGCTAGAGGAGACTCGGTGATCTGGCAGTGAATGCTCAGCACACGGCGTCGAAGCGGGAGTATCACTGTCACGACGGGACACATCATAGTTACGAGCCAGAACAGTGTCAACGTCCCTTTCGTCCCAAAGATCTCTGTTGAAGCGAAGCATGACAAGCATCTCGAGCGTGCTTGGATCCATTAGGCGGCGATGCGGACGCATAATAAGCCCACATCGACTAAAGAGTCGCTCAACGATATTCGACGTCGGTGATATGTGGAGCGTAGACTTGTAAGGAGGTTGCTGCTTCGGGCGCTTGCTGTCGTACTCGGATTTTCCTTGTTCGATAAAATTTGGCTCACCGTCGTCGTCCGAATCAGATTGTGCTGCTACTTCGACGCCAGAACCCGCACCTATGGCGTACATCGCAACAGCAGCTTTTTCATTAGGAGTAAGACTTACTGTCGCTTTCCCTTGATCTGCAGCAAGCTGAATTTTTGAGATAGCGTTGTCAAAATCTGGGCAGTGCACGAGGTCAGAATCTTTTCCCAGATAACGCCGGAGGGTAGGATACTCAGTAAGCAGCTTGTCGAAATAAAACCGAACCTTAGACATTTTCACCTCAGAGGGATTGTCCGTCTGCAACCAAAGGCACAACTCATCAAACCTTTTCAGACATCGGACAATGTTTTTAATTGTGCTAAATTCGGAATCCTCATCGACGACATCATCATCAGGAATAAGACTGCATGTGGTACGGTCGAACGAGCATCTTCGAAAGTTGTCAGTTTCTTGGACCAATTTTAAGTACTTCTTGAGCATCAAATACGTAGACCGCCATCTCGTATCATTGCGAAGCTCGGGGTTTAACGATGTAACGACTGCGAGTTTGACACGATTTTTGAGAGATTTCAGGCTGACCATCAAAGTATGGACTCGTGAAATAGCTGCAGACCAAATTGGATTTTCACTTTCGGAGCACAAGAACTGAACGGCAAGGTTGAGTTTGTGCGACGCGCATCCAACAAGTGGAACGCTCCGGCGGATGCCTTTGTTGCGATAAATCCACGCCTCGATCTTCGTGCACAGAGCGCCGTTTACATAGGCATTATCGCCAGTGAGAAACTCGAGACTGGAGAAGTCGTGACCATACGATGCAAAAACGTCAAAAAGGTAGTCTCCAATATCATCCGCGGTAAAACCAAATGAAGCGGCAGCCTCAACAGTCTCTGGAAGGTCCTGGACACCACAAGCGATAAGTCGCTTGACTACAGAGCCATCATCTCGAACCCAAGTCGCAAATATTCCGATGTAATGCTCACCGTCACATGACCATCCGTCAAAAATAATTCCAAAAGTTGGGGGCAAGCCACGTTTGATGTTCTCTTTGATGAGCCTTAGTAAAGCTTCCATGTGTTTCATCACAGTTTTGTACGTGGTGGACTCGAGGTTTGACCGTTTCTTGTAGAACTCATTCTCAACGACCGTTACAGGTAAGTCGGCCATAACAATCCACTCTATCCAACCAAACATGTTTTTGGCTTCAGGAGAGACAACTTTGGTAACCGTAATCCAATTTCCCAGCGCCCCCCGGGTAGGCCCTTTAAGAGCATCAGTGAGTTTACTTTTAACTTCCTCACTATGTCGAGTTCTTGCGTGATTTGCTAAGTTTGAATGGCCTGCAAAACATCGTTTTAAACATAAAAATGTAAAATAGTAATGCGTGATACGAAAACCTTTATTGTCTTTGAAGTAACGCTCACAACAGCGACAAAAAACCTTCTCCTCTGCATCTTTTTTGCTCAGATCGAAGAACATGTTCACGATCAACTGAGAGTGCTGATCAGAGTTTACGTCCATTTTATGTTTTTAATTTCTAATTGTGGTCTAGGTCGAACAATTCTTAAAATTTATTTCATCTTTACTGTTATTATTGAAAAGGTATCATCATTGAAAACATTTCATCGAGTTTTTGCGTATGTAAAACTTTTTTAGTGACGCTGATAAATACACGAGAGATGCATTTGCTTAATGGTACGCAGATTAAAGGCTATTCTAGGCCGATTCCCGGATGTTTATCACACAGGCACTTGGTGGCTTAGCGGTTGTATGAACAGTTAAAATAATGAAAGCTGATAAAGGAATATATTCCAAATATATTATTTTTAACTTAAATACTGATAT
>CAIOLH010000218.1 GCA_903859115.1 uncultured Opitutia bacterium
GCCGTATTTACTACGTCGCTCTAAGGTAGCCGTAGCTCCCGAGTTACCTGCGAAGATTGAACAAATCATTTACTGTGACTTCGAAGACAATCAGAAGAAGTTCTACGACGAGATGCAGGAGAACACTCGTAAGGAAATTTTCGAAATGGAAATGAGTGGGGCCAAGGAAGCCAGCATTCGTATGGCGGCGTTTAATCAATTACTACGTCTCCGTCAGATTTGTGCAGATCCGCGTATTCTGGATCCGAAGATGGATGAAGCTGACTCAGCCAAACTTCAGGCTTTCCTGGAATTACTGGAAGAATCTAAGGATGCTAATCACCGCATGTTGGTGTTCTCCACTTTCGTATCGGCACTTAAGATTCTCAAGAAAGCGCTTGAAGAACGCGGTATCAAATATTGCTACCTCGATGGTTCGACGACCGATCGACAATCCGTTTGCGATAAATTTAACAGCTCGCCTGATATTCCGGTTATGCTCATGTCGCTTAAAGCAGGTGGAACCGGGCTTAATCTCACTGGGGCAGATACCGTGGTTCACTTCGACCCTTGGTGGAATCCGGCCGCAGAAGCACAGGCCACGGATCGTGCGCACCGCATTGGACAGACGCGTACGGTCACCAGTATTAAATTAATTGCGACCGGGACGATTGAAGAACGTGTGATGGATTTACAAAAATCGAAGTCAGAAATGTTGCGTAAACTCTTGAGTGAGTCAGACTCTGTCTCCTCAGCCATCAGCTTAGATGACATCAAAGCGCTCCTCACTGTCTAATTATGCTTTCCTCACTCATCCGTAGAAAAAGAGAGCGTAGCGAGATGACTTTCCTCGAGCATATCGAGGATTTGCGTGTTTCGGTGATTCGTGTTTTAATGGTCTTTGCGGTCGGAATGGTGGCAGCTCTGATTTACTATGAGTATATTCCCACCCTACTCAGCCTGCCCTTAAATTGGGCTAAAAATCCCGAGACCTCGCCACTGCACTTTATTATGGGGCATGCTGATGAGTCGCTAAAGTCTATGGGCGAACTCAAAGAATTCACTTTCATGGGTGTGTGGTCGGTTTTAATGTACGCGGCATTCTCAGCGGGTGTAGCGGTGGCTTCTCCAGTCTTTCTTTATGAAACTGCGCGGTTCGTTGGGCCGGCGTTAACGGCGAAAGAGAAGAAGGCATTGATTCCATTTTGTATTGCCGCCTTTTTTCTTTTCTTAGCCGGAGCGGCGCTCGCGTTTTTCTGGCTGACCCCTATTTCCATTCAAGTCTGGCATCATTTCGCCTCGGGCATGGGCATGGAAGTGATTTGGAAAGCCTCTGACTACTTTGGGCTCGTCACCATGATGAGTTTAATCACCGGAATCACTTTCCAGTTTCCGTTGGCGCTGATCATTTTAATGTGGACGGAAATTGTTCGTCCGAAAACCCTGCTCCAGTATTGGCGCGGGATGCTTTTTGGTATCGTCATCGTGGTTGGCATACTTACGCCGATCGGCGATATCATTTCGTTGACGATTTTAACGAGTATCCTCTTTGCTTTCTATTTACTCGCGATTGGACTGGGTAGCGTGCTGGTGCGTCGCAAGCGAGTCGCACGTGGCGACACACCGTATCCTGAGGAAGATGAGCCCTATGATGTAGACGATGAGGATGACGAAGAAGATAGTGAAAAAAATGTGAAAAAGCCTGCTTCTAAGCCAAAATCGAGTCCGCCATCGACGGATGGTGATATCAGTTCCTTAGACTAATCTAGAGGTCTTTTAAAATTATACCTTAGATGCAACCTAGCACTTGCCAGCGTTGCGTGGCTGGGACACTTTGCGAAAGTGAACATCGACCTCCATGCA
>CAIOLH010000219.1 GCA_903859115.1 uncultured Opitutia bacterium
ACACTTTTACTCAGTAAATACGTTAATCAATTACCTGAAAAGACTTTGCCAAGTCATTTGGAGATTCCGACCGACAACCTCCACAGCTTCGTCCCCTACCCGAGTCCACCAGGTCTTGATGGACATATTTTAGGTACTGATGAATCGGGACACGATGTGCTGGCTAGGCTTTTTGGCGGCTTTCAAATCTTACTCATTGCTTCAATCATCTACATGATGGCGAGTTATGCTATCGGGCTAATTTTAGGTGCTGCCATGGGTTACTGGGCGGGTTGGTTCGACCTCATCATGCAACGCTTTATCGAGATCTGGTCTAACATACCCTTTCTCTATGTAATCGTTTTTCTAGCGACGCTGTTTGAGCCGAATTTATTCATTCTTGTTTTAATTCTCGTAGCGTTTTCGTGGATCGGTATCGCCCATCAAATGCGAGCGGCCGCCTATCGTGAAGCCGCTCGTGATTATGTAGCTGCAGCCAAAGCACTCGGTGCATCGGACTGGAGAATTCTCACCCGACACATCTTACCCAACTCGATGTCTGTCATCATTACGATGGCTCCCTTCAGTATCGCCGCCGTGGTCGCCTCATTGTCCTCTCTCGATTATTTAGGCTTTGGACTTCCACCCACCACACCTTCTTGGGGAGATTTACTTCGTCAAGGTAAGGAGAATTGGAATGCCTGGTGGATTATTACTTCGACCGTCGCTTGCATGGTTTCACTTTTAATCATGGTTAATTTCATCGGAGAAGGACTGCGCGAAGCGTTCCATGGAAAGGACTCCAACACATGAAAAATTTAATCTTAAAAACTTTAGCCTGTTTCGTTTTTTTAATCGGGCGTGCCGAAACTAGCCTAGATGAGATTTATCAAGATCCACACGCACAAGCTTACTACAAAGAAAAATCAGGCTTCTTTAAATTCAGTTCACCCGACGCACTTCCGAAAAATCTGAAATGGATAAGCGACCCCCAAGAACCCATCTTTGCGTCCCCCCAAGCTAAACGCGGTGGAGTTCTTAATTATTTTATTAATGGTACACCGCCGGTCTTACGTCGAGTCGGCCCCAATTCGAACAATAGCTTCCGGGGAATTGCCTATGATGGGAACGACTTCTCGCTCATCACCCTGCATCCTAATTCTCTAAAACCGATTCCCTGCTTGGCCTCGAGTTGGGCGATTTCGGAAGACGGCCTCACCGCCTACTTTAAACTCAATCCGCGAGTTAAGTTTACCGACGGACAACCCGTCAGCGCCGACGACTATCTTTACACCTTCTACTTCTATCAATCGCCTTGGATTAATGAAGCTTGGTATAACGATTTTTATACCAAGGAATTTGCAGGGATTACGAAGTATGACGATTACACCATCGCGATACATTTGCCCTCTAAGAAACCTGACCCACTTTATATTCTCGGTTCGATTCATCCTACCCCACGTCAGTTCTACAAAAACTTCGGACCCGATTATTGCAAAGTTTACGGTGATCGATTCGAACCCACCACGGGTGCCTATACCATTCCCGAAGAAGATTTTGTGCGCGGACAACGTGTAACACTCCGCCGCATACCCCATTGGTGGGGCGATGACGAACGCTACACAGCACATCGCTATAACGTAGACGCGATTGAATTTAAAGTGATTCGCGAAATGGACAAAGCTCACCAAATTTTCCTCCAAGGTGAATGTGATTTGTTTTTCATGGGCACACCGAAGTTCTGGTACGGTGCTAATTTAACCGAACCTTACCAAGCAGGATTTATTCAAAAGGCTCGCTTCTTTAATGACACACCTCGCCCACCCTTCGGTTTATATATTAACACACTAAAACCCCTGCTGTCTGATTTAAATGTTCGCATCGGCTTACAACACGCGACGGATTTCCAAAGAGTCATCGATACCTTCTATCGCGGTGATTACGAACGTCTCAATCAGTTCAGCCAAGGCTACGGAGAGTTCACCAATCCCAATATTAAAGCACGTAAATTTAATCCGGCCTTAGCCAAAGCCGCCTTTGCCCGAGCAGGATTTACTGAAGTGGAATCCGACGGCATTCTGCGTAAGCCCGATGGTACCCGACTTTCCATTCGTTTAACCATGGATGATAGCGAACGCAGAAAGTTCCTGCCTACCCTGATCGAATCTGCAAAACTATGCGGACTCGAATATCGCCCTGAAGTTCTCGAACACACCACCATGTATCGCAAGGTCATGGAGAAAAATCACGAACTGTGTTTCTGGGCCTGGGGTGCAACGGGACTACAACCCGAATTATGGCAATCCCATCACGGCGATAACGCTGTAGAAAAAACCGTGGACGGACTCACCGTCGCCAAAAGACAAACGAACAACATCACAGGAACACATATTCCGGAACTTTCAGACATCATTGATCGCTTCCGAGCTTCGACCGATAAATCCGAAATGATTCAACTGAGTTTCAAAGCTCAACAACTCATTCATGATGAAGCAAGTTTCATTCCCGCGTTTTGCGTGCCGAGTTATCGCCTCGCCTACTGGAATTGGCTAAAATGGCCGACGCATTTTGATGTACGCACCAGCGATGACCCACTCAGCACTGGCCTGTATTGGATTGAGCCCGCTGAAAAATCACGGATCCAATCTCTCTTAAAACGTCCCCAGTGGTTTCAATCACTGAAAAATGAGGATAAACTTCCACCCACCACGCAAATTTACGACCAGTGGCGGACTGAATAACCAATCTTCTGCCTTTCCCTTCTCTATTTAAACTTTCATAATCACAACGATGTCGGCTAAGCCTTTATTAAAAGTTGAAGACCTAACGATTACTTTTCATGCCCATGAAAAAGCAACGGTCGCGGCTTCGGGCGTATCTTACGAATTAAACAGCGGAGAAGTCCTCGCCGTCGTTGGCGAATCAGGCTCGGGAAAATCGGTTTCCGCTTTAGCCCTCACGCAACTTCTACCCAGCACCCCCACCTGCGTTGTCAGCGGTAAAATAAATCTCGAAGG
>CAIOLH010000220.1 GCA_903859115.1 uncultured Opitutia bacterium
TCTCTTCCCCAATATCGCTTTGTGTTTGTTTATCTTGCCTGTATTTTCTTCATCATACTGACCTGCTATCGAGTCAAGCTATTTTTTAAAGCTAATATCACTTAGCTACTAGTCACGTAAATTCGCGGTCATACTTAGTACTACATAAAAAATTATCGCTTGAATTATACACTATGATCTATGATATTTATATGGCGGTGGTGTTTTGAAATATCGTTATCATTACAACGTCAAATTAGCTGATGATATTATCACAGGGCTCACCACCAATACTGTTTTTGTTTTTTGTACTGTTTTTTTGTACTGTTACTGTTTTCATAACAGTAACGGTAAACAGTACAGGACTCTTCGGCCATAACAAAACAGTAACAGTACAACGGTACAACCCTAAAAATAATAGGCACTATTATTAAAACAGTAAGAGTATTTTCACGTTTTTTAGCTATACTGTTTACTGTTTTTACTTAGTCATAACAAAGTCCAAAATAATTTTTATTCATGATGAAATTATAACAACGAAATATAATAGCTAAGTTTATGATAATACTAGCAAACAGAAAGCAACCGCCAATCCGCCAATGATCAGGTCATCTACTACCATAACATCAAAACTAAAGAAACTAATTCTGGCTGCTCTATTGTCATGTCATCGCCTGCATCTTACATAATTACTGTAAATCTGTAAATTCACCCATCATCATCTTCAAACTCGCCATCCTCCTCGACATCAACCTCCTGCTGTGTCCCTTCGACAATTTCAATGTCCATAGACTCGTTGATTTTAATAGTGCAGAACCTATCATTGCCAGCTTGCCTCATGACGGACCTTCTGTCATCGTCTTGTGCCGATTTTTCCCAGACGTGCATAGTAGTGAGGATATCGACGGTCGCAGGTTTAAGGCTGGATCTATCGAACGTACAAACCCTCCCGCCCGCAGAAAAAAGACGTCCAGATGATGAGGAAGTGGCAGGAATAGCCAGCACCCGGCGCGCAACTGCAGCGAGAATAGGATATTGATGCTGATATTTTGCCCAGAACACCAGCGGATCAATTTCGACATTACCCCTCATAGCAGTCATGTAAGCCTTACATTCGGCCTCAAGAGGATGTACTGGATTAACGATTGCGCCTTCTAGATATCGCTCCTCTTCCGTCATCGTTCTGGCTGCTCTTCTTCTAGGTACAGCTACCGAATCTGCCGAAACTAAAGATGGAAGAAGATCCGATGTCACAATCATCTTGTCGGAAAATGCGATAGTCTTGTATGTACGGCAATCCAAAAACTCCGCGACACGAAAGGCCCAAAACGAGGAGTACTCTTCCCCAATGTAACCTTTATTAGCGTCAGTACCATCGCCGAACGCCCAAAATACCAGTTGCTCTTGAATTTCAATAAGGCTAGTCTTTGTCGCCCCAGGAGCAAGTTCCCTGATGTCTGAATCCATCTTGTCCAGAGTGCGCTTAATGCTCATGGTTGCGAGTCGAACCAGCGAACTGGTCGGACTATCGCGCCGAGATAGAATTTGTGTCCATTGCGAGGTTTCTTTCATGAATGGCATGACAAGCCTGAGAATCTCAAGTCCCTCTTCCGCTCTGGCCAAAGAGGTGTTCCACTTCAATCGATCGGCCGGCTTGTCGAACGCTTCGTTAACGACAATATGAGTTAATGCCGGAAAAAGATGCTCGAAACGAGTAACCATGGCCTCTTTGGAATTCCAGCGAGTGATCACATCAAGTATTGGTGCCAGATATTTGACTGAGGCCGAGGTGCACGCTGCCATCAATAAAGTCTTGCGTTTTGGCGATGCTCTGAGTAGGACGACAAGGTCGTGGATGCCTTCTAGAGCTAAAAGAAGTAAGATGTATTCGAAAGCATGCTTCAACAAAAGAGCGATAAGATGAGCAAAGCAGGGAGCTTGAGCAACGAAATCGACTGGATCAAAAGCGTTGAAAGCGTTGCTTGCTGTGTCAGTAGTACATGATAGCATATCAGTAAGCTTTAAACCGAACGTCTTAAGTACCTCTTCGGTCAGCGCAAGTGTGTTAGCAGCAGAGTGGACCGCTGAGAATGGAGTAACCCCGAGAGCTGCAGTAAACATTTCCCACACTTCACCTACCCTGATACCAGTAACCATGTTGCCCAAAAATGCATCTTGCGCAAGATTTGACCAAACATCTTGTTGAAGACAAAGTAGTCGGTCTTCAAGATGAATATCAGCTGAATTCATCTCTTTACGCTCGCCTTCGACGACATCATTGTGTTTGAAGCAAGTGAACGACTCACTTAATGCATCATGCTTTTCAGCGTATTTCACTTTCAAACGCCTGGTGATAGCAGTCGGTGACACACCTTCAGGTAACTTGACTCCACCGTTACCCCACGCCAGAATAATTTGACCACCCGGATTCTTGCTAAAGTTTAGAGGGAAAAAACCAAGAACAATAGCTAGTATTAGCATATCCTGGGTCGCGCGCATTTTGTCGGCTTTAGACGTTCCCACGACAGCAAAACCAAGGGGATTACCTCGTCCTTACAATAAACGATATTACTTTAAAAACATAATATGCACAGAAAAATAATATATTACCACCGGCGGAATCGACGACCGCGCCGCCAACAACGGTTGCTCTCTTAGGTTGGAACAATCTTTCCATATCCAGCTTGTATTTCATGATAACCGAAGATGAGTTTTTTGCGACATCTTCCCAAGCAGCAACTTCAGGGTGAGTTCTTATGACGTGCTTAATGGCATTCGATAAATCTGTCGAAATTTTAGCATGACATTTAACACAAACTAGGACTCCGTCGTCCCCTTGAAAAATCCAATGTCCATAATTGAACGCATTCGAATAAAACGGAATGACAGGAGTGGAAAACAATCCGGGGGCCGCGGAGTTTTCTTTCGGTGGATTGCCCATATAGTGCAAATATTCCGGAAGCTTGTCCTCAACTGCAAATCCAACTTCCGATTTTTTCCTTTTCGAGCCTCTTGCGCTTCCTCCTGCTGTAACTGTGGCAGACATAAATCTTAGTTGGTCCAAGTGCCGATAATTTGTGTTTAAGCTTCAACCGACTCGACTACTCTTTTCGAAAACTTACCAGAAGGTTTTTTTTAA
>CAIOLH010000221.1 GCA_903859115.1 uncultured Opitutia bacterium
ATTCAACCAAATCGGCAGTGCATTGATACGCCAGAAGTTTCGGCCGTATTCCTCAAAAGAAAATCCTGCGGCAGTGAGTAAATTATTTTTCTCTTTTAAGACAGCAGCCGGCAAGGGCTCGAGTTCGAGATTCAAAGGAATAAGCAACGGCTGACTTAGGGGAGTTTGCTCCGAGAATTGTTTTAAAATATCTTCGTATAAAATTCTTTGATGGGCGGCACCAATATCTAAAATAGCTAAGCCCGTGGGAGTTTCAAAAACAGCACGCTCTTCACGGAGTCGTGATAAAAATTTCCAACCCAACTTAAGACTGTGAGAATTACCTGGCACTGCACTAGGAGCAGGCGTAGGTGAATTGATTGAAGTATTCACGGCACTATTTACCGCAGGTACGCTAAACATGGGTGCCGTGGGTATGATTGTTTCAACGGGTAATCCGTCGCCACCCTTGGATCGCAAGACTGATAGAAGTGACTGAATAATAAATCCTCGCACGCTCGCTTCATCACGAAAACGCACTTCACGTTTGGCGGGATGCACATTCACATCAACCCACGCGGGGTTAATTTCGAGGAAGATAAACGCTAAGGGATAGCGACCTTTGGGGATGAGCGTATGGTAGCTCTCCGTTGCTGCAAAGGCCATGGTACGACTATCAACCGGACGTCCATTCACCACCGTCACCAGATCTTGGCGGGTGCCGCGACTGACACCAGGTTTTCCAAGCAGTCCGCTAATACGCATACCTTTAACTTCAAATAAAGGCATGACGCTCACTTCTTCAGCCACTTGTTTGCCCCAAATGACTCTCACTCTCTCGAGTAAAGGTACGTGTCCGGGTGAACGAAAAATTTCGCGACCATCTTCTTTTAATAAAAATCCAACTTCAGGATGAGCCACCGCATAAAGACGGACTAAGCGCACAATATGGGCAGCTTCAGTTTCGTCCGATTTTAAAAATTTAAGACGTGCGGGGACGGGATGAAATAAGTTGGCCACTTCGATACGCGTACCAACGGGCATTCCGTGGTCACGCTGATGAATGACTTTTCCGCCATTGATATAAATTTCCGTACCCGAAGCGGCATCAGTTGATCGCGTTTGTAAAGTAAAGCGAGAGACGCTGGCGATGGATGGTAGAGCTTCACCGCGAAATCCGAAAGTGGCGATGCGATCCAAGTCAGAGGCCAGACGGATTTTGCTCGTGGCGTGACGTTCGAGACTGAGCAACGCGTCGGTCGGATTCATCCCGATGCCGTCATCTTCGATAATCACATAAGCTTTACCTCCTCTCGAAAAATCAACCGTGACTCTTTTAGCTCCCGCATCGAGGGAGTTTTCTAATAATTCCTTAACTACGGCGGCGGGGCGTTCGACGACTTCGCCGGCCGCGATTTGATTGGCGACCGTTGGGGTTAAAATCTGAATTTTAGACATCGGACAGAATCTCGAAAAACAAAGAATTACGCACAAAATCAGACGTGGGCAAGTCGAAGCCTGTGCAAAGGACAGACTTGCGCCAACTGACTCTTTGGCAAGGTTAGAGCCGTGTCTAATCGATTAGCCAAAGAGCCTTCATTGTACCTCCGTCAACACGCCGAGAATCCGGTGCATTGGTGGCCGTGGTGCGACGAAGCTTTTGCTGAAGCGAAAAAACTTAATAAGCCCGTTCTCGTATCCGTGGGCTATTCTTCCTGTCACTGGTGTCACGTGATGGCTCGTGAATCTTTCGAGCAGACCTACACCGCGGAATTAATGAATAAGCACTTTGTCTGTATTAAAGTGGATCGAGAAGAGAAACCCGAAGTGGACAAATTAATGATGGATGCCGTACAGATGATTCAGGGACAGGGCGGTTGGCCGTTAAATTGTTTCTGTCTACCCGATGGACGACCCTTCTTTGGTGGAACTTATTTTCCACCCGAGGATCGTGGGCACGGACAAGTACCCTGGCCGCAATTGCTCATGCGCGTCGCCGATTTTTATCACAGTAATAAAAATGAATTAGCCGCGAATGCGGATGCGATTGCGAAAAATCTTATTCACCTAACCGTGGCACCTGATGCCAATGACCTATCTCCCACGCCACTGGATTTAATCGAAGCAGCTAAACGCATTTGTGAAAATCACGACGATACCTACGGCGGTTTTAGTGGTGCTCCTAAATTCCCCAACCCACCGGTTATTGATTTTTTATTAGGGATTCGTGCCACTAAAGCCGCTGATCATGATCGAGCTTTAGCGACGCGACTGGATGCGGTGATTACAGTCACCTTAGGAGCGATGGCGCGTGGTGGGCTCTATGATCAAATCGGTGGCGGGTTTCATCGCTACTGCGTAGACCGTGATTGGACTGTGCCGCATTTCGAAAAAATGCTTTATGACAATGCCCAGCTGATCGGGACTTACGCTGAAGCATGGTCACGTTATCGTGATCCTCTTTATTTGGCTATCGTTGAAGAAACCATTGAATGGTTAAATCGGGAGATGTTAACCGAGAGTGGACTCTTTGCCACCTCACTCGATGCGGACACTAATCACCACGAAGGTACGACTTATATTTGGAAGCCTATTGAAATTGTCGATGCCCTCGGTGAACAAGCTCTCGAATTTGCTCAGGCTTATGGAATTACCGATCAAGGTAATTTTGAAGGAGCCAACATTCCCAAACTCCGGGGAAGCATCAAAGATCGTCAAAAATTTAAGTTGGCTCGACAAAAGTTATTAAAAATTCGTGCGCAAAGAACACAACCGATGCGGGACGATAAAATTCTGCTCGGCTGGAATGCTTTAGTCATCAAAAACCTAGCAAAGGCTGGGTGGATTTTTGGCCGTAAAGATTGGGTAAAACAAGCATCCGAGCTAGAAAGTATTCTTTGGCAAGACATGGCGCAGGAAACCAAAGGCGAAATCAATTTATTTACGACCTGGTATAAAAACAACGCTAGCGGCGGAGGTATTATGACTAACTATGCGAGTTTAGCGGAAGCTGAACTGACCCTCGGAGCCTATGCCGACTGGGCTCTGGGCACTCAACACACCGACTATATAGGAAGAGCTAAAAAAACAATGGAAGCCGTTGAAATTAAATTCCGTGATCCGCATGCCGTCGGCTACTTCATGGTTTCTGAAAACCGCGCCGATCTATCCGTCAGACAAAAAGACTGGTTTGATAATGCGGTACCAGCTGGAAACTCTATGCTCTTACAAGTCTACGCGCAGTTAGAAGTTTTATCCGACGAAACTCATCACGCTAATCATTTCTCAGATTTAAGTAAGGCGTATGGAGGACTGGTGAAAAATGTGCCACACGGTGTGGCTCATGCGTTGGATGCGTTTACCCGTCAGGCAACCGGCTGGGTGGTCGTTAAATATCAAACCGCCAAACAATTGGATCAACTCCATGAAAAGATAACTGGCATGAGTGATGCCAATTCTCGGGCGAGGGCTTATCGCCCCCTCATCCTACGCCAAGACGACTCAGTTATCGGATTCCAGATTTGCATCGGTAAAAACTGTCTAAATCCCACTGAATCTATCGAAATTACGGCAGATTTCATCTCTTAGACTCCTCGCTTGCCTCGTTTCTCAATTGTTTGATTAATGAGCCGTCTGTATGAATAAAAAAGAGAAATATGAACCAGGCTTCGACCCCACGGAGAAGCGCACACGTAGTATTTTATTCGGCACTGTTTTCGTAGAGCAATTTGGGTACAGCAGAAAAGTTTACAGTTTAAACGTCAGACGTATCGCAGGTATTCTACCTTTTTTACTTTTTGGCATTTGGCTTATGGCTTCGGAATTTATGTATTTCCGAGAGCGTTACATGAACGGAATTACGACCACACGTCGGGCTGATATTTATTTGTTTTATTACGATTCAACCATCGACTCGACAATTAATTTCTTTCTCACGCCTGAAGAGGTTGGCATTCGGAATCGCCGGAAAATTATCGATTACGACCCCACGAAAGACCACGGAAAAGTCGCTCATTTAAATCATAAAGGTGAATATTTCATCAGTGTGGCGAAAGCGGCGTTAGAACGAGGTGACTTTGCGGAATTTGCTAAATACATCGGCACAGGAGCCAGTCTATCGCCGAAAAACGCCGAAGCTCAAAAACTCTGTGCTGACTTATACTTTGCATTTGGCCGCTCGATTGACGCCTTTCAAATTTTAGAAAATTCGCTCGATTACGGACTCAATGATCCAGAAATTTTTAAAAACTACCTGACGCGTTGCTTCATGCTCGACCAAGATAGCCGAGTCATCAACACCGCCAAAAAGTACCTACCTAATAAAAATCTCAGCCCAGTCATCCGAGAAGATCTCAAACTCGCAGAAGCGCAGGCTAACTTTTTCCGCGGTAATTATAACGAAGCCTCTAAATTAATTCGTGATTACACCCTAGAAACTAATCCAGAAGGGTTTTTATTACGCTGTCAGTTAATGTATGAATTAGGCGAAAAACCCGAAGCGATTAAACTGCTTAATACTGCCATTAAAAACTATCCCGGAGTAATGAGACTCTTGGAAATTAAGGCACGCTGGCTTAAGGACATGGGTAACCTCAAAGAAGCTCGCGATTGCATAGACTTAATTATTATCAGCAATCCAGAAAACTTCAGCCCCTACATTCAGTCGCTTCACTTAATGACCGGCCCAGAAAACGCAGAGCGACGTAATAGTGAAATTGAAAAAATAATTAAAAAATACGGCAAAAGCGAACAAGCGATGCTCGAGTTAGCACAGTATGGGAATGATAATTTCGATGCCAAACTCACCGCTCGATTACTCACCTTAGCAGAACAAAGTCGTTTTCCTAGTCGCACCAAATTCGCGCTCACTCATGCGGAATGTCTGATTAATGCCAATCGCCCCCACGAAGCGATTTTGCTTATCGATGAACTCTTATCCCAAATCGAACGTGAACAATGGTTGGCTGATACCAAAATCGCCCTCGATGCTTTAAAGTGTATCGCATACTTCGCCGATGATCAGCCGGAAATTGGCTTAATCAATTTAACGCGCCTACTGGAAAATCGTCGTGTTCCACCTCAACTCTTAATTGCGACAGGTAAAAAATTAATTCAGGCTAAGCGATTCGTAGAGGCGAATAATATGCTCATTCAAGCCCACTTAATGAATGAGAATAACCAACCGTTACTGTTGCAGATTGTGAAACTGAAAATCGAGCACCCTGAAATCGCAAACGACGTCGAAGTCTATATCCGTCGACTCATGGACACTCGTCGACCTCCGCGCGAAGTTCTCATCTCAGCCCTGAATTGCGTGTCTTCCGACACTTACCTCTTCTCCAATAACCGCGAAAAGCTTCAGCTGGATATTGAGAAAATGATCAATCAGTAAGCGCTAGTTTCGATTCGTTAAATCCAGATTCTTAAACATTCCGAGACAGTCACCACTGGGCAGCCAGAGTCCGCGGGTTGAAACTCGTGTGAGTAAACTTTCGATTTCGGCTGTAGATAATAAGACTCCAACCGTCGTCAACGCCTCCGCTTCTAAG
>CAIOLH010000222.1 GCA_903859115.1 uncultured Opitutia bacterium
ATCCGCCGAAGGAGTCGGCGTCATACGCATCGATAACCACATGGTGATACCCATCAGAATAGGCAGTAAATTAACCCCGAAACTGCCAATATGGAAAAGTGTGTCGGGAGTAGAGAGATCGTGAATCCAGAGGAAAGATTCTAAGCGCAACTCTACAGTGGTTTGGAATGCAGTATAGAGTCCGAAGAAAACTGGAATCTGAATGAAGATCGGTAAGCAACCAGCGAAAGGATTAATTTTGTGCTCGGTGTAGAGCTTCATCATTTCCTTATTCAGCTTCTCGGAATCATTTTTATATTTCTCACGAATCTCTTCCATCGGACCTTTAAACTGCTGCATCTTCTGCGCCGTGCGCTGTTGAGCGGCCGTAAGTGGCCAAGTGATCAGTTTAATAATAACGGTGAGCAGAACAATCGCCCAACCCCAGGACCAAGCACCTGACCAAGTGAGCAATGAGTGAATACCGCCCAAGCAGGCGAGGAGGAGTTTGCATATCGCACCGAACGAAATGAATCCAAGAATCTTGGAGAATTGTAAGACCGAAACTTGGTCATCAGGCAGAGCTGCTAAGCGTGCGTATTCTTTTGGACCCACAAAGAAGTCACCTTCGGTGGTCACACTTAAATCAGCAGCAGGCACGCCTTCCCAATAAGCAAATGCTTGAATGCCTAGTTCTTGGTTATCGAATTTAACAGGGCGTGCAACCAGCTCGGATCGCGTACCACGTTGAGTGGGTTCAACTCGAATAATCGAAGCGAAAAACTGGTTGCCTGAAGAAACCCAATTAAAGGGTTTACCCGCCGCAACCGCAGGGTGCTCGGATTCTGCACGATGTGCACCGAGACCAAAAAATCCGCTGGAGTCACTGAAAACGCTGATTCCGACGTGAGTTAAATCTTCACCATTATCAGCTAACACCGACACAAATTGGTGAGCAACGTCACCTTGTGTGTAGTGCCAAGTTCCCGTCGAATGCCAAACGCGCGTAGGCACTGCACCAGAAGCTTCTACTTTAGTTTGGAAACGAATCGAATAAGGCTCCGCTCCCTCTTTATCAGCTACCGGTAAAGTATAAGTACGGGTGATCTTAGTACCATCTTCTAACTTTCCTTGATAGACTACAGAAGTAGCACTGCTCGATACTAACTTAAATTCGGAATAAACAGGCTCAACGCGATTGGTCACACGATTCGTCACACCCAGCGCCATTGCCGAGTCTTCATTGGTGGCATTAAATAAAATATTTTCTTTTTTAGAAAGATCAGCGGGCTGCTTCAGAAGTTCCGCTTTTTCAATCGCACCACCGCGTGAAGTAAAGGTGACTTTCAAATATCCGTTATCGATTACTGTCTTCTGTGCATCGGCGATGGATTGAGCCGAAGAACTAAGATTGCTTGCTGCGGGAGCGGAGACAACAGGAGCCGCGGCGGCAGTCGCAACAGGCTTCGCAGCGGTTGCAGTCGGAGCGGGGGTGTTGGGTTTTGAAACAGCAAAAATAAACATCGCTGCAGCAATACATCCGACACCTAGAAATAAGTTTTTACGGTCCATAGAAATATACCCCTTTGGCTAGGGAACGGAGCCCACGGGTGCAAGGCACAAGGCAGAAAAAACTAAATTTTCCTGTATTTAGACTCTTTCTGGGCAGATTTTTAAGAACCCGGCTTTGTCGCAGGAATCTTAGCCAATTCGGGCGGCAATTGGTCAGGCGGATAAGTCGGGAAAGTTAATTCTAATAAAGAAATAAAAGGAGCCATAAATTGAGTCTGTCCACCGGATCGGTCTACCAAGCATGTGACGGCGACAGGTACAGCTTCATGCTTTTGGATAATTTCCAAACACTCTTGGACGCGTCCTCCACGCGTAACCACATCCTCAGCGATTAATACCCTCTCCCCTTTTTTGAAGGTAAAATTCCGACGTAAAACTAACTTGTCGTTTTCTTTTTCGACAAAAATAAAGCGCACGCCTAATTGGCGAGCGAGTTCTTGTCCGACAACCAGACCTCCCATCGCGGGAGCTAAGACAACATCACAGGGATAATCTTTTAACTTAGGACGTAAAAGTTCAATCAGACGAGTTACCTTGTCCATGTACTGACAAACCTGCGCGCACTGGAAAAAATGTCCGCTGTGCAGGCCTGAACGAAGTACAAAGTGACCATTAAGCAGCGCCCGTGAATCTCTGAAAATTTGTAAGACTTCCTCTTGGGTCGAACTCATGTTCTTTAATAAGTACCAATAAACCTTTCAGTGCGAGACGATATCAAAAAATTCATATTAAAAAAGAAACTCTCGCCCCTTAGTGGTGATTAACTTAATAACAAACCATGGAAAAACCTGAGTCTATTAAGCAAACCCAGAATCGGATTCTAACGATTATGGCTCTATTCTTAGCATCCCTCGTCGGACTTTGGTTTTGGAATTACAAGACAAAGCAAACCACGCTGGACGACATGGTTTGGATACCCGGTGGTGAATTCGACATGGGTACGTTAAACGCTGATCAAAACCACAAGGAAGAAGGCCCAGCCCATGCGGTCGTCGTCAAAGGCTTCTGGATGGATACGACCGAAGTCACCAACGCACAGTTTTCTCA
>CAIOLH010000223.1 GCA_903859115.1 uncultured Opitutia bacterium
CACAGCCCCGGGGCACCCGTAATTCGCTTAATTGGTCAATAAATGTCTGTGCCGGCGTCCTTAGTTTACCAGCTAAAGGGTGGAGTAATAAACTAAGGTCACGCGGACGGAGGGGGTCATCGGTAACATTCTCCCGTGTCACCGACTTGATTAATTTTTCTGAATTGAGACCGAAGTGCTCAGCGATTTTCTGACCGATCGAATAACGACTCAGTGCATCCAGTCCTGCCCAGTGATAAACTCCGTTGAGAGTTGTTCTTTCACATAACTCTACAGCGACATCGGCGAGATTGCTGTAGGAGACTGGCTGACGAATCTCATCGGTATAAAGCGAAGTCGTTTTACCTTTAGCCCAGTCATGAAAAAGTCGCTCATGCAGTGAGAATTGTCCGGTAAAAGAATTTCCATTGAGAACAGAGGTTCGCACGACTGCTGAATGTTCACGGCCATAATTTAATACCGCGACTTCGCCTGCCGCCTTGGTTGACGCATAAGTGTTTAGAGGCCGGGGCTGATCGGTGTGACCGTATTTACCCGACTTACCGTCAAAAACCATATCTGTAGAAAAATGGATTAATTTACCGCCAACGTGAAAACAAAGTTGCGCCAATCTCTTGGGTAAATGCTCGTTTAATTCTGCCGCTAATTCTTTATTAGATTCGCAGTCATTAACCTTGGTTAAACCTGCGCAATTAATTACGGCCTGGGGAAATTCTTCGAGGATGAGAGATTGCAATTTTAAATCGTCACAAAGATTCATCTGCAAAAAACGGACTGGTTCACTTAGATAGAGAGTATTCTTTCCCCCGATTGCTAAAACGTCATGCCCCCGGCGTTGGGCGGCCTCGACTACAGCCCGCCCCAGAAAACCTGTGGCTCCCGTAACGATAATTCGCATGCTTTGATTAAATATAAAAATTCTGATTTAGGCAAGCGGGGAGGGCGTTCCAACGCTTGCCAAATTGCCAAGGATGGTTTGATATCTAACTTTATGCCGACCTATTCCGAATTGGCCAATCATCAGGTGCTCTCGCAGCCGGTCTACGAGGCTGGGCGTCCTATTGAAGTGGTAGCTCGTGAATTCGGTCTCGATCCAACTTCAGTCATCAAGTTGGCCTCAAATGAAAATCCATTAGGACCATCACCCCTAGGACTCGCCGCAGCCAAAAAAGCTTTAGAATCTGCGCACCTCTATCCCGATGGTGGCTCCACATTTTTACGTGAAAAACTAGCAAAAATTTGGTCCATGCAGCCCAACCAATTCGTTATCGGTAATGGCTCAAACGAAGTGATGATTCTTTTGGCTCAGGCATTCTTGCGACCTGGCAGCGAAGTTATTTTTGGATCACAAGCTTTCGTCGTCTACAAATTAGCAACACTCATGCAAGGGGCCACTCCCGTCGAAGTGCCTATGCCCAACTTCTGTCACGACTTAAAAGCGATGCGTGCAGCCGTGACCGATAAGACACGAATTCTGTTTCTAGCTAGTCCTAATAATCCCACGGGCGGAACGGATAATCCAAAAGACATTGTTGAATTAGCAAAATCGTTACCCGATCACGTAATCTTTTGCTTAGACGAAGCTTATACTGAGTACCTCGATTCATCGGCAGACTTGCGCGAGCTCATCAATGCCGGACGCAAAGTCGTCGTCACACGCACTTTCTCAAAAGCTTATGGCCTAGCTGGACTGCGTGTAGGCTACCTCATGGGCTCGAGCGAAGTTTGCGGACTACTCAATCGCGTGCGCCAACCCTTTAATGTTAACTTGCCTGCACTAGCCGCCGCGGAAGCTGCTCTAGATGACCAAGAGTTCCTTAATAAGAGTAAGAAAATCAACGCCGCAGGTATCGCACAATTAAGCGAAGGCCTCAAGGCGTTAGGCTTTAAATATATCGATGGCAAAGCGAACTTCCTCGCTGCACAAATTCCTAATGCCGAAGAAGCATTCATCAAATTACAGAAAGTCGGTGTCATTGTCCGCCCGCTTAAGGGTTACGGCATGACGGGTTGGTTGCGACTCACCATCGGCACCGAAGCTCAGAATGCTCGCCTCTTAAGTGAGCTCAAAAAATTGTAATATGAATTTCGAAGAAGCGATTAAACTCTGTCACGAAAAGGACTCACGCTACAGCCCGCAGTCCTACCACCTCGTACGAATGGCATTAGATGCCGCTCAAAAACAAGTTCACGGCGAAGAAAAAAAGGGGAGCAAAAAAACCAATCGTCACGTCACAGGTAAAGAACTCTTAGAAGGTTTCCGTCTTCATACTTTAGAAACCTACGGACCTCTCTCCTTTGCTTTATTAAACAACTGGGGCATCAAGAAAAGTGTCGATGTCGGTAACATCGTTTTTAACATCATAGATACAGGGCTTTTTGGACGTTCAGCCGACGATGAAATCGAAGACTTCGTCAACATCTACGACTTTAAAGATGCCTTCCTTAAGCCGTTTGAGCCTAAGGAAAAGCATCATCCTAAGCCGTAACCCAAGAGATCGCTTTCACTTGGCGACAGCCTGGAAGTTCGCGGATTTTTTGTAATAAACTTTTCTCGAAGAATCGTGCTTCGGATTTTATCACCGCACTTTCACACTGAATGATAAGTCGGCCGTCTTCGATGACTCTTAATGGGGCGCATCGTCGGGAGAGCTTGAGCGGTAATAATTTATTCCAAGATGCGACAATCGCATCCTCGGGTACTGGTTTATCGAGTCGTAACTTCCGAAACGCCTGTGTGACCGCATCATCGATAGAGACGCTATCACGAAAAGTGGATCGACCCTTGTCTTCAGGTAGGCCACTTAAATTCGCTAGTAGATTGATTACGTTTCTGGAAAAACGTCCCTTCTTCTTACCTTCAGTTAAAACGGCCCTTACGACATAAGGAATCTCCTCAAGTTTTTCGGCACGTAAGCAATTTTCAGGGGCATGCCGACCACCCACCACAATACCTAAAACACCCGCATCGCGTGCACCGATGCCGTCTTCATCGGGATTGTCACCTATATGAGCGAGTTGGTTGAGAGGAATTTGTAGCGTACGAGACACATGTTGAAAGGCCCGAGCATCAGGTTTTCTAAAACCGATTTCGTCAGCTAAAAACACTTCATCAATAAATTTAAGCAGATCAAGTTCACGCAGAACATGATGAATTCTGGCATCGGTATTAGAAAGCACACATACCTTTAATCCTAAAAATCTGAGCGCGGTAAGTGAGCTAATGGATCCTGGAGCGAGTCGCCAAGATTTGGCCGACGCAAAAGCAGCCCAACATTTTTCAGCTACTTCGTCTCTTTTTTCATAAGGCAGATTCTCACCCAGAGTTCGGACAACGACTTCTTTCCAAAAGGCTTCAGGTTTAAGTTTGGGTGAAACACTTTTGAACGCGGCCGGAAATTGTTCATTGATAACTTTAATTGGAATATTCACTCCGCATTTTCCAGCGGCCTCAGCGTAGACTGCACCGACCGAAGGGTGGGGTGTCAGTAGGGTTCCGACTAGATCTAAGGTGATGGCTTTTAGGGCACGCATGACTCTCTAAAGTTTAATTTTGGGCTATTTTCGGTAAGGAATTATAATAATATTCAATATTTGTATGAATTGACCCTATCTCTCGACTTGTTAAATTTCCAGCCTCAGTCATACACAACTTATGCACTTCACAAGGTTTACCCCCCTAGTTTTAGTTTTAATTGCATTTTCCTTTATCGGATGCAGCTCGAGCCCGAGAGCACAAAAATCAATCAACTTCACCAAGGTTTACGTCGAATCGCCACAGACATCGGATTCATCTAATGCGATTCAATTCAACTCCACGGTTGTCGAAACCGCCGAAGGCGAACTCAGAAGTCGAGGTTATACAGTCACACAAAATAAAACTGATGCTGAAGCTACCCTCCGCAGTACTTGGCATATTTCCAACAACGGAAACAGCATTCGCAAAGACGAAGTTTCGATCTCACTTTCAATGAGTTTATTTAACAAGCAGGGTAAGAAAGTTTTTTCATCTGATTCCGGTTCTGCCATACCCATCAGTTTCTGGAGTGTAGCCAAAACTGCGACTGCGGTGGATGATGTTCTGTCTCAATTGCCCGTTGTAAAAGCGGCTACTAAGTAAGTTACGCTCCAGCCTTTAGTTTGAGTTCTATCTCGGTTTTTAATCGAGAGAGTTCTGGCATACTTACGCCAGCCGCTATCCCACGTCGAAGTGGTTCACCCCAAAGGCCTGCGACTTCAACCTCACGTCCTTCTAAGTAATCAATCAGACTAGAAGGTCGATAGGCGCCCATACCGGCTGTCACTTTTAACTGACGGTCGATATGTTCATCTTTGAATGGCACCCCACAGGCCTCTGCAGCAGCTTGTACTTCCTTCATCAGTTTAATCGCCCGTTCGCGCAGTAAATCATCAGCCATAATCTTGTCGGTAGTGATTCCTCCAGCTGCGATGGCCAAACCATTAAAAGGGATATTCCAACACAGCTTTTTCCATAGTACTGAGTCGAGTGACTGTTCGGACTGACAATCAATTCCCGCATCAAAAAATAATTCTACACACTGTTTAACGGCTTCGCTGGGTAAACCGATAGCTGACGCCATACGAACATAACCCGAGTGTGTATTTTCAACGACCCCAGGGCTGAGACGATTAATACAAACAAAGCAAAGTCCTGCGACGATTCTCTCAACCGGAATAATGGAGGCGAAGGTCTCACAATTTCCCATACCATTCTGCAAAGTAAGCAGAATCGTTCTTGGTCCGATTAGTGGTTTAATGAAATCGGGTAGGGTGGAATTAGCAGTCGATTTAGCAGCGATGATAATTAAATCACAAACGCCGATGTGTGTGCAGTCAGGATAGGCTTTCTGGATCTTAACAATCTTGTCCCCCTTAGCGTCGCGCATACACAATCCCTTTTGATTGATGACTTCATAGTCACGTCGAGTCACGAAATAGACTTCATGTCCCTTCTGAGCTAGTAGCCCGCCATACCAACCGCCTACGGCTCCAGCTCCGACAATCGCAATTTTCATTTTGTATTCAAATTTCGTCGAACCATCGAGTGGACAATCGACTTACTCTGAGCCGGAAAATCTAGAGTGTAATGCAGACCTCGGCTTTCGTGACGTTGCAAGGCACAATCAATAATCAATTCCGCTACTTGAATTAAATTTCGTAGTTCGAGTAAACGTGGTTCCACTTTGAAGTTCCAATAATATTCACGGACTTCTTCGCTCAGTGTACGGACGCGAGTTTGCGCACGTTTTAAGCGCTTGGTGGAACGTACAATACCTACGTAATCCCACATGGTGCGACGGAGTTCATCCCAATTGTGAGTTAAGACTACGCGTTCATCAGGATCACCTAATGCACCGTCAACCCACGCGGGTAGAATAAAGTTAAGATCTACTTTATTTTTAATATCATTATCCGCCGCGGCCGCTCCATCGTGCGCTAATACCACCGCTTCGAGTAAGGAATTAGAAGCCAAACGGTTTGCGCCGTGAAGCCCCGTGCTAGCGACTTCTCCAACCGCATAGAGACCGGGCAAGGTGGTTCGACCGCTCAGATCCGTGGTGACGCCGCCGCAAAGATAGTGTGCCGCGGGAACTACGGGAATATAATCTTTCGTTAAATCGAAACCGGCTTTGAGACAGGTGGCGTAAATATGCGGGAAGCGTTCTGCTAAATGTCCTTGGGCAACTTTGGTAATGTCTAGCAACACGTGCGGGGCACCATCGCGTTTCATGACCGAGTCAATGGCACGAGCGACCACATCGCGTGGTGCTAAATCGCCCAGAGGATGAAAATCTTTCATGAATGCGCGACCATTCATATCTCTTAAAATTGCGCCTTCACCACGTACGGCTTCAGAGATAAGAGCACGACTGCCATCCGACGATTTTAAGGCCGTGGGGTGGAACTGTACCATTTCCATATCTCTAATTTCTGCTCCGGCACGATAGGCCATCGCAATACCATCACCCGTAGCGATATCAGGATTCGTCGTGAATTGATAAACCTGACCAATGCCACCGGTTGCTAAAACAACGACCGTTGCCGACAATGTTTCGACCTTACTTTGTTTAGTATTCAAAACATGAATTCCGACTACTCGATCGTCCATAGTGTTCACCGCCGAATTCTGTATTTTTGATAACGTAATTAAATCAATGGCCAAATGATGTTCGAGAATGGTGATGTTCTTTTGTAAGTTCACCGCACGGATCAGTGCCGACTCAATCGCGCGACCAGTCATATCACGTGCATGCAGGATTCGTCGTTTAGAGTGTCCGCCTTCACGACCTAAATCTGGATTTCCATCAGCTCCATTTTCAAATTTCACTCCCCACTCAATGAGTTCAGCAACTCGGGCAGGTCCTGATTCAATAATATGTTTTACGGCATTGAGTTCGCACAAGCCATCGCCCGCCGTGAGCG
>CAIOLH010000224.1 GCA_903859115.1 uncultured Opitutia bacterium
GATGAAGACGATATTAGGCTTAGCAGGGGTGGCAGCCTGGAGGGCAGTCCCGATTAATAATAAACTAAGTCCGCAGAGGTATCTGAGTGATTTCATAAGATGGGTGCGAGATATGTAGTTAAATGTTCAACGGATACAACACTCTAAAAAGGGTATAGTTCCAGAATGCTCTGTTTAAACAGTGTCTCTTGGGTAGGGGCGGGACTGCGTCGCGTCCACGCATTTCTCAATTTCCACGTGTCCCTTCGCGAGTTAAGCTCGCGGTCGCCTAAATACTAAACGCGATCCAGAGTCCGGCGGAACAGGCAATCGCGAGTGCCAGCCAAATTCGATAGTCCGCATAGAAAGGAACGGATTCATCTTTCTCTGCAAACGTCGTACCTTGAATGGTAGTGTGCGCTAATTGTTCATCCGAAGATTTTTTCGTAAATAAACTGACAACAATCAGTACGATAATACTTAAAGCTCCCGCTACCATCGCACTGTGGGTGAAGGGCTTTAGGTAAACATTATCCATGAATGGAATGAAGGTAGCGCCGCCCGACTTCATGTGTTCGCTATTCCAGAGGAAGCAGCCCGAGATCACCGTGGACGCAGCAACGCAGGCCAGAACACCAGCAGTGGTGATGCGTTTCCAGGTAACACCCAGGAAGAAAATTCCCGCAAAGGGTATCATCATATAAGACTGAACGGCTTGCAGGTAATCGAACATGGATTTGGCCTTACCAATCAGCGGAGCCCACGCCGCACCTAAAATGAAAACTACCAGTACCGACCAACGGCCGACAGAAATCTGAGTTTCATTACTCGCATTGGGTTTTATTTTAAGAAAAATATCACGAGTCACCAGAGTTGAAATGGAGTTATACGTCGCAGAGATGTGTCCCATGAGTGCCGCGGCAATTCCGGCAACGGTTAATCCAAGAAGCCCATGAGGCATGAGGTTACCTAAAATGACCGGATAAGCATCATCGTTGATGGGCACCCCATGACTATCGAGAGGCATAGCGAGTTTACCTTGGTGATACAGGGAAAGGGCAATCAATCCTGGCATTACGAGAATAAACGGAGTGAGGAGTTTTAAGAATCCACAAAACGTAGCTCCGAGTCGGCCTTCGTTAAGGTCTTTCGCGGCAAATACACGTTGCACCAGTACTTGATCCATCGACCAATAAAACGAGCCCACTAAAAATGTCGCAGTCAACATCCCGAACCACGGGACAGATTCATCCGTGGCTGGCTGAATCATGTTGAGGTAGTCGCGTCCGGTTTTTGCCTGAGCAATATCCAACCCGTGTTTCAATCCATCCCATCCGCCGACGGCAGTCATTCCTTTCCAAAGTAAAATAAATCCGGCGATTAAAAGTATCGTCGATTGTAATGAGTCCGTGAATACAACGGCTTTCAAACCACCTTTCATGGTGTAGAGCGCGGTGAGAAGTCCAACGACCCATATAACAACAATCTGACCAGGAATCGCAACGCCTCCGATGACTACGCCATCGGAAAGTCCGAAAACCGGAGCCATCACCTTCGATGCCGCCCAAAGTGAAATAGATACTTTAGCGAGCACCGACAATACGATCATGAACAACGAAAAAGTCATTCGCACCGATGGACCAAAACGTTTTTCCAGGAACTCGGGTACCGTATAGATTTTATTGCGGATGTAGAAGGGTAGGAAAATGAGAATCAGAGGTGCTAAGCAGAAAACTGCCGACCATTCCCAGGCTCCGATTGCAATGCCGACCGCAAAACCACTTCCAGCTAGTGCGACAAAGTGTTCAGCTGATATATTGGCTGCGAAGAGCGAGGCGCCGATGACAGGCCAACGCAGAGAACGTCCGGCTAAGAAATACGATTCACTCGTTGTCGCTTTACGGCCCACAAGCATGCCGACCAAGAGGATGACAAACGCATAGACTCCGACAATTGTCCAATCGATGCTGTTTAGGTTGATGGAATCCGCAGTGGCTAGTAGGTTCATTTTTAGTAGCGTTTAAAAGTGTTCACCCGTCTGGCTTTAAACCAGAAGGTAAAAATATTAGTTAAATTGGGGTGACTCATTTACACCATTTAAACTTATCTGTGACAAACTTATTTTAAAGTTCAGGGTAGGGGCGCGACTGCGTCGCGTCCGTTCGCCAATAAGCTAAATAATCAGGTAAACTCAGTGTAAGTAAATTGGGTGGACTCGGCATTGACCCCAGATTTATCTCGCTAAGGTGAATCTATTGAAGAGAATTTAAAGAATGAACTCTAAACAATTCAAATTACTCAGTGCCATTTGTTTCTACCTCGGATTTGCGTCTATCCTCGGCTCAATCGCTATTTGGTTCCTCACCGGTGGAACTACTCCAGAAAGCTTAGCACACGGTGAGCGTTTCGGAATTTTCGTTGGCCTCTGGGCACCGACATTTCTGATTCTTTCAAATCGCTTCGACC
>CAIOLH010000225.1 GCA_903859115.1 uncultured Opitutia bacterium
GCGTAATTTTATGCGTCGAGTCGAATGCGTATTCCCGATCAAAAATAAAGCACTGCGTTCCCGTATCGAAAAAGAAGTTTTAAAAGTTTATAGCGAGAAGCTCGGCGATGTTAAGCAGCTCAACTCAGAAGGTCAGTATCTACCCTGCTCTCCCAAAGGGCGCAGTGATACACAAGTTCAGGCAACCTTCTTAGACTTAGCTAAAAAACACTTAGCAGATAATGTTAGCGCTGCAAAGAAGACCCCAGGCAAATCCGCTCGATCGCGCCGTTAAATCCTTCTTTGTCGCCTAAGATATCCACTTCCATTCGTACATACATGAGTGGGAGTGATGGTCGGAAACGTGACTGTAATCGCACCGCATCTTTTTCGGTAGTAACAATGACCTCGGCTTTAGCTTGGAGTGCTGACTCTAGAACCTCGTCTAAGTCTTCATCATTGAAAGCGTGGTGATCGAGGAATCGACGATTGGAAACAATCTTTGCACCTTGGGCCAATAAGGTTTCCTCGAATCGCTCAGGAGTTGCGATACCCGAGAAGGACGCAATGCGTTTTCCGGCTAAGAAACTGAGGGGTAAGTGTTGAGTGCCATCGATTTCGATGAGTTCCTTAGCGTCATGCGCACACGAAATAATTTCCACCTTAGGATTATACTTTCGAATCAACGCGACTAATTCAGGGTCGGGCGCGCCGGTTGATTTCGTAAGAAAAATATAAGACGCCCGACTTAAATTTCTAACGGGTTCACGGAGAATACCGCGTGGCAATAGGCAACGATTACCAAAGGGATTACGACTATCGACCAGCAGCAAATTTATCTGTCCGCTTAATGGAAGGTACTGCAAGCCGTCGTCTAATAAAATCGTATCGACGCCAAATTGACGTAGGGCGAATCGACCGCCCTCGACGCGATTACGATCCACGATTACAACAACGCCAAACTTTACCAAGTTGGTCGCTAACATGAAAGGCTCGTCCCCTGCCTCATCGGGACCCGCGAGTACGCTTTTACCATCGGACACCGTGAGAGGATCGGGGCGGCGGCCTTGAGTCAGCCAACGCCAAAATCTCTTCAACATCGAGTCGCTTGATCCTTTATAACCACGAGACAAAATCGCGACCTTACGTCCACGCTGGGCGAGCACTTGGGCCATTTTCATGACGACTGGTGTTTTACCTGTGCCGCCCACGGTTAGGTTTCCTACCACAACTACTTTGCAACCCAGGTGGGTGTCCCGGATGAGTCTGTGACGATAAAGCCACAAACGAAATTTTACCAACACCTCAAATACTAGAGAAAGTAGCCAGAGAATGAATCCAAGAAAAGTGGCGAATACCCCATTTTTACGGTCATAAACGAGGTCTGTAGCATATCCAGCAATGACCTCACGCAGGGTCGAAAATATTCCTCGGTGCTTAGGTCTCATCGGCGTAAACTATGCAAACTTGTTTGACGCAGGCAGGCAACCCGATTGAGAAGGGACGCATCGAGTCTATGCTCTACCACCTCTTACGCACCAAGTTACTGCGCGCTGAAGTCACCGGTGCCCGCATCGATTATGAGGGTTCTTTAGCCATAGATAGCGAATTAATGGCCCTAGTGGGTATGCTTCCCTACGAGAAAATTTTAGTGGGTAATATAGCTAATGGTGAGCGATTTGAGACCTATGCGATCCCGGCCCCAGCTGGTTCTCGACAGATTTGCCTTAATGGTGCGACCGCCCATCTGGGTAAAGTAGGTGACTTATTAGTAGTAATGACCTTTGCTGAGGTCACACCCGAGGAGGCTAAGTCCTGGCACCCCAAAACTGTTACCCTCTCCCATCAGAACAAAAAAATCGTTCGAATCGAAAACCCGGACGTCTCTAAAGACCTTCTCAACACTGTCCAAAAATGAGTTACCGCTTATACATTCCAGGACCACTCACTGTTTCTGAATCCATCATCAAAGCGATGGGCAAGCCC
>CAIOLH010000226.1 GCA_903859115.1 uncultured Opitutia bacterium
GCGACACTGAAACTCCGTAATGGAAGAATTATCGGACTATTAGAAAAGCCGACGGACTTTGCCGTGTGGTGTCAAAGAACCCAAATAAAATTGGAACAATGGTTGAGTACCTTGCCTTGGAAAGACGACGAAGGGGGCGCGCTCTTATCCGCAACACTTTTAGGACGTACTGCCCTTTTGCCGCCCGATGCTAAAGTGGCATTTACTCAAACAGGCACACTTCACTTGTTTGCGATTAGTGGATTACATATCGCCGGCATGGCGGCGGGGATGCTCTGGTTTATTAGAAAATTACATCTCCCTGAAAAACCCTTGGGCGTGATTATCTTAAGTCTGCTTTGGCTTTATGTGGAAGTGACCGGAGTCTCACCGTCATCCACTCGAGCTTGGATTATGGCGACGTTTATTTGGGTGGGACAAGTCAGCGAGCGATCCACCTCGACCTTACAATCACTTGCTCTCGCCTGTGCTTTTACACTCATCCTTCAACCCGAGGCGATTAATGATCCAGGGTTTCAGTTAAGTTATGTGGCCGTGGTTGCGATTATTTTAGTCGGTGCTCCCGCCGCCCAAATACTCAATCAGCCCACCACTGAAGAAAAATTAATTCCCGTAAAAAGCCAAACTTGGTCGCAACGAGGAAGGTGGAAGATGAGAAAGTTTTTAATTTCAGGCTTATGTATATCGGCTGGAGCGACCATCGCGGGACTGCCACTCACCCTAACTTATTTTCAGAATGCGAGTCTTGGTGGGATTATAGTAAATTTAATTTTAGTTCCGCTCTCAGAAATTCCGCTCGTATGCGGCATGATATCTTTGTTTTTTTATCCTTGGGAAAAACTTCTGTCCTTAGCTCAGTGGGTCAATGGAGCGGGGGTTATCATTTTAAATATAATGACAGCTATTGCCGAATTATTCGCCCGTATTCCTGGACTTAATCTGCAAGGAAGTCCTCGTTGGCCTGCGAGTGGACCCCTCTGTGCTCTGATTTTAATCGGATGTTTTCTTATCCAGGCGGAATCAAAAAGCGTCGTAAAACTTTTCGGCATTCCCGCCCTCATTGTAGTAAGCTGGATTATTTTATTTGTTATTTAAGTAATACGCTCTGCACTTGCCAGCAGATGATCGGTGGTAAAAACTTATTTCATGTTTCGGGTTTGTTTAATTTTATTTTCAATCTTGAGCGTCAAAGGATTTGCCGCGCCTCAAGAGTGGTCGGGTATCTATCCGCGTTTAGCTTACTTTAATAATGAGGGTGAATGCGGAACGGGTGCGGTGGTGGCTTGGGCGGATCGACTTTGGGTCATCACCTACGGACCTCACTGTCCTTACGGTTCGAGCGATAAACTATACGAAATCACTCCGTCGCTAGAATTAATTACCCGACCTGAAAGCGTGGGTGGAACTCCAGCCAACCGCATGATTCACGAAGAGTCTAAACAACTGATTATTGGCCCTTACTTCATCAACGCCGAACGAAATGTGCGAGCGATCTCACCGAAGCTCATGCCGGGGAGATTAACCGGCAATGCACGACATCTTACCGAGCCTACGCACAAAATTTATTTTGCGACGATGGAAGACGGGGTCTTCGAAGTAGATGTGCAAACTTTAGCAGTTAAGGGTCTAATTAAAGAAATAAAAAATAAACCAAA
>CAIOLH010000227.1 GCA_903859115.1 uncultured Opitutia bacterium
GCCCTAGGTGCTTGTATTGTTTTTTTACGACTTAACGGTGTGAAGACCAAGCCTGACTCAACTGCTTGGGAAAAGCTAACCATGGATGTTGCTGCTGCAAAAATTGATCGCGAAGAAACAACGAAGCGACTCCGTAAGCTTTTAGGAAAGCGCGTGAAAGTGACTAAACAAAAACCAGTGTTTCGGTATCGAAAAAAGCAGAAGTAATTAAGCGGTTAGACGTTCTAAACATTCGGCGTATAGCGCCTGCGTCTTGGATATAATTTCTTGAGGCAGAATCGGGCCCGGAGGAGTTTTATCCCAGGGCTGCGACTCTAACCAGTCGCGTACAAATTGTTTATCGTAGGAAGGTTGAGCCTGACCTGGCTTCCAAGATGCCGCAGGCCAGTAACGCGAGGAATCGGGCGTTAAGACTTCGTCGATTAAAACCAAATTACCTTGGGCATCTTTACCAAATTCAAATTTAGTATCTGCCAAAATAATCCCCGCTTGGGCGGCACGCTTTACGCCCATGGTGTAGAGTGCGATGGAGGTATCGTGAACGGTTTTAAAAGTTTCTTCTCCGAGAAGTTTAGAGCATTCAGCCAGAGTAATCGCCTCGTCGTGACCTTGGGTGGCTTTAGTCGTCGGTGTAAAAATAGCGGCAGGTAATTGTGAGCCGTCTAATAAGCCCGCGGGTAGTGCGTGATCTAAAATCGCCCCCGATTTTTTATATTCTTTATACCCACCACCGGCTAGGTATCCACGCACCACCGCTTCGACGGGTAGCGGGGTTAACTTTTTAACCAACATAGATCGACTGATTAACTGCTCATGCCCCTTTAAAATCTGCGCGAGTTGTTCGTTGTGTTGGTCAACCAAGTGAGTAGGAAAAATTTCTTTAGCTTGTTCGAACCACCACAAACTTAGTTGAGTCAGTAAGATGCCTTTACCAGGGACGCCATTGGGCATTACAACATCGAATGCCGATAGTCGGTCTGTAGCGATAATCAGATAATGTTCACCGCAGTCGAAAACCTCTCGCACCTTGCCCTTGGCATGTAGGCGGTAGGGTAGACCTGTGACAGTCATCAACGCCTCCATGGGAAGTTTAGGGGTGTTCATTTTATTGATTAAATAGCCGACTCGACCCTAATAGCGCAAGGAGAGAAGCCAAAGGAAATTTTACATATTATGTCATCTATTCTCGCGATCATTGTTCGGCACCCCGATGAAAATTTAGCAAAATGTACTTTAGAGCCATTGCGTTCACGCAAAGAACTTTCCTTTTTTCAGTTCAGTTCGTCACTCGAAGTCCAAGCATCGGATTCCATTGTATTAAGTGTCGACGCTCCCATTATTTCTGAGGCAGACGTCGGACGTCCGCTCATTTTATTGGATGGCAATTGGAAGCACGTGCCGAAATTAAAATCCTGTTTAACGGGTGCGCCTACATATCGTTCATTGCCGAAAGTGCCGACTGCTTATCCTCGACGTAACGACGAAGGGTTGGATCCGTTGGAAGGACTGGCTTCGGTTGAAGCACTTTATTTAGCATTAAAACTATTGGGGCACGACGACCCCAGCTTGTTGTCTCAATATCACTGGCGAGAACAGTTTCTAAAATCAGTCGCCCTTTTTAAGATCTAATAAACAGAGTCGGATAGCCTCACCGGCTGCGGCTAAACCAAAAGCGCCTGCGATGTGTGATGCTGTGCCGTAGCCCCACTCGCAATTAGGTCTTAACTCATCTTCTTCCTCTTCAGGAATTTCGCCACCAGGCAAACCAGCACAATCAGTCGGTTGCGTAAAAGGCTCATCCGACCAAATACAGGAAATATCAAAAAGCCCTTTCCGCGGAAAGTCATAATTTTGTCTTAAGCGTTTTCGTACCAACATCATCAGTGGGTCATCGCGCGATGCGGTCATATCGGTAACTTTAATGCGTGTGCCATCGAGTCGTCCCGCACAGCCCCCGACAGTTACCATTTTTAAATGACGATTTCGTACTTCATTAATTAATCCACACTTTGGTGAAAGTGAATCAATGGCGTCGATGACGACTCCGGTAAATCCGTCGAGAAACTCTCTCGGATTAGTGCGTGAAATAAAGCGGGTGATTTCCTTAATTTTAATATCAGGATTAATGGCTTTAGCTCGGGCCGCCATGACTGAAGTTTTATTAAGGCCTTCGTTTCCTATGAGTGCATGGAGTTGTCGATTAGTATTAGAAGTACAGACGGCATCGCCATCGACCAGAATGATTTCGCCTACCCCTGATCGAGCCAGTGCTTCAACCGTCCAAGATCCTACGCCCCCTAGGCCAATGACCATGAATTGACTTTCTTTTAAATGATTCAGCCCGGCTTTACCATACAGGCGGCCAATGCCAGCGAATCGGTTTAAGTAGGGAGTATCCATGAAGCGTGAAAATAGATAATTTATATTAAAACCAAGTCGCAAGGTTGATGTTCGAGACTTGAAAGCGTCGTGAACTTAAAGA
>CAIOLH010000228.1 GCA_903859115.1 uncultured Opitutia bacterium
GCTTTAAGTGCTCATCAATTCCGCGAAACGATTAAAGCTGCGTTATTAGCCGCCAAGAATCGCTCCGAAGAATTAGGGAAATAGGTTAAGACTGGGGTAGGGGCGCGACTGCGTCGCGTCCTCGCATCTCCCCTTGTCACCGTGTCACCTTGCCCACGTGTCCCCTCAACGTTTACTATTTCCCTAATTCTTCGGAGCGATTCTTGGCGGCTAATAACGCAGCTTTAATCGTTTCGCGGAATTGATGAGCACTTAAAGCTTCTAAGCCCGCTTTGGTCGTTCCACCAGGCGAGGTGACTTGATTGCGTAAAGTTTCAGGCGTCTCCTGGGTCGACTGCAATAATGCTAACGAACCCAAGAATGTTTGTCTGACGAGCAACTGAGCTTGAACAGGGGTAAAACCTAGTCCTACCGCCGCTTCTTCATAGGCTGAAATAGTTTCAAAGAAAAATCCAGGACCACTGCCAGAAACAGCGGTGACCGCATCGAACATATTTTCGGGAATTTCTAAAGTCATCCCTAATCCATCACAAATGGCTGACACAATCGCCCGATCTTCAGTAGTCAGAGTTTTTGCCGAACAGCGGGCGGTCACACCCTTCCCAATCGCTCCAGGTGTATTCGGCATGGTACGGACAACGTTACGTGCTGAGTTGAAAAATTGAGTCAGGGTCGCCAAACGCGTGCCCGCTAAAACCGATAAGACTAATTTATCTTTAGCCAATTTACCATAGGACTCATTCAGCAAGGCGAATTGTTGAGGTTTACACGCAACGACAACAGCGTCAGCACCCGCAAATAAATCTTCACTGCTGTTAGCGATGATTACGCCCGTCTCCTTGGCTAGGTCTTTTGCTGAATGATTAGCTCCACCGATAATCTTGATATCGCCAGGTAAACAGGCACCCGAACGGATGAGGCCACGTACGATAGCTCCAGCCATACGCCCAGCACCGATGAATGAAAGTTTAGCCATGGTTAATCAAAGTGAACGAATTGCTGAATCCAGTATAGCACAGGCTTGGTCAATGTCGACCCCTTCGTGAGCGGTAGATATAAAGGCCGTCTCATAAGGCGAAGGCGCTAAATACACCCCGTGATCTAAGGCATAACGAAATACCTTCCGATAAAGGTCACCATTCGAAGCAATCGCTTGATCGTAATTTGTAACTACCTCGGGATTGAAAAATAATGAGAACATCGAACCTACTTGCGGAACGTGCAGCGGAATTCCTTTCGCCTTCGCCGCAGACAATAAGGTGTCGCGAACTTTTATACCGAGTTCATCTAATTTCTGATAAGGGTTTTCACGTTTTAATTTTCTAACCGCTGCTAAACCTGCGGCCATCGCGAGTGGATTTCCACTGAGTGTTCCAGCTTGATAAACCGGACCCAGCGGCGCGAGTTTGTCCATGATCTCTGCCTTACCACCGAAAGCCCCGACCGGAAGTCCGCCACCAATGATTTTTCCTAAGCAAACTAAGTCAGGTACCACGTTATGTAATCCTTGTGTACCCGCTAAGGAAAGACGGAAGCCGGTCATCACTTCATCAAAAATTAATACAGCACCGTGTTTAGTGCAAAGATTTCGCAGGCCTTCCAGAAAACCTTTTTGCGGTAAAATTAATCCAACGTTCGCAGGATAAGGCTCTAAAATAACTCCGGCGATAGCGCCTGGATTTGCCTCAAAAAGTTTTTCTACATCGGGTAAATTATTATATTCAGCCACTAATGTATCAGCCGCTGTACCCTTCGTCACGCCTGCTGAATCAGGATTTCCCTGTGTCAGTGCACCAGAACCAGCCTTCACTAAAAGTGAGTCGACGTGACCGTGATAACATCCTGAGAATTTAATAATCTTTTCGCGACCCGTATAACCGCGAGCTAAGCGAATAGCGGACATCGTAGCCTCAGTTCCGCTGTTCGTCATACGTACTTTTTTAACCGCCGGTACGCATTCTAAAATTAGTTTAGCCATTTCAACTTCCAGAGGATTAGGCGTTCCAAAACTTGTACCAGCATTGAGAGCCTCCAGAATCGCATTTCGGATTTCAGGATCGTTATGA
>CAIOLH010000229.1 GCA_903859115.1 uncultured Opitutia bacterium
GGCGCCGAAGCCCAGTTCGACCAGTTTATTGGAGACGAAGTCGGCAAGCTCTTCGGCTGTGCCCATAAACTCGTCGTCATTAAGAATGGCTGATGGCTTTAACATGGCGTGCGTTAATTCAAGACAGTCTACTGTCAACAATTCTCAAATGGCAATATCTTTATGACATACAGGGGTTTCTGATTCTTAGCAGCGCGAGAGGGGAGTGGGGGAGTGGCAAATAAAAAGGCCGCTCATTGCTGAGCGGCCTTTGTTAATTTATAATCCTAAGATTAAATTAGGAGTTATAATTGTAACCTTCTTCACCGTGATCGGTGATGTCCAAGCCACGTGCTTCTTCTTCTTCAGTGGGACGAAGACCGACGAGAGCCTTCACCACGTAAGCGAGAATTAGTGTAGCTGTGAGCGAGAGCACCAGGGTTACAGCGATGGCTTTGAATTGTTCGCTGAGCAGAGTGTTACCCACGACGTCCTTAAGATTAGTTAGGAGATTTGGGTTAGCGTCTGCAGTGGCGAGTACACCCGTCATGATTGCACCTAAGGTACCACCGACGGCGTGAACACCGAAGGTATCGAGCGCGTCATCGTAGCCGAGTTTAGCTTTGAGGTAAACCACAGCGAGGAAGGGAACAACACCGGCGAGTACACCGATGAGAACGGCACCGTTAGCGGTGACGAAACCAGTTGCAGGAGTGATCACAACGAGACCAGCCACAGCGCCCGAGCAGAAGCCGAGTACGGAAGCGTGACCGCGGAGAATCCATTCAAGAGCAGCCCAGGTGAACGCAGCGACAGCAGCAGCGAGTGTGGTCGTCATGAAGGCTTGGGAAGCAACACCGTCAGCAGCAACCGCTGAACCAGCATTGAAACCATACCAACCTACCCAGAGCATTCCGGTACCGATTGCGCAGAGAACCATGCTGTGAGGAGCCATCGATTTCTTGCCGAAACCAATACGAGGTCCGAGGATGATACACAACAGGAGTGCGGACCAACCTGAGGTCATGTGAACCACGGTGCCACCTGCGAAGTCGATCGCTTTGATAGCAGCTTTGGCATTCCATACGCCATTCATGTCGCCAGTGATACCCCAGATAGCGTGTGCCATAGGGAAGTAGACGAGGAACATCCAACCAGCCATGAAGAGCATGAGGGCGGAGAATTTCATACGTTCAGCAATCGCACCCACGATTAGGGCAGGAGTGATGATCGCGAACATCAACTGATACATCGCGAATACGTTTTGGGAAGTCCAGTAAGCGTAGTCGGTATTAGGCAGAGAGTTTACTCCGTTTAGGAAGAAGTATTCGCTACCACCGAAGATGTGACCGAGTAAGGTTCCATCGAAGCTTTTACCGAAGACGAAGGAATAACCGACTGCCCACCAGAGGATGGTGACTAATCCGGCCAAGCCAAAGCATTGTGCGATGACGGAGAGGACGTTCTTGCTACGAACTAAACCGCCGTAGAACAGGAAGAGACCAGGCAAGGTCATGAATAAAACCAGCGCAGCACAGATCATCATGAATCCATTATGACCTGGACCTGAGGTGCTTGCGGCTGCTGTGGTTAATCCAGTTGGGATTACACCTTTAGCATCTTTTAAAGCTGCGGAAGGATCTCCGTTGCCGAGGTAGGCTTCGAGACCAGCTACGCGCTGTTCTAAAGACGGCGCGGGTGGCGGCGTTGCGGGTTTAGCTTCTTCAGCGGCGGCTGCCCAGTAGGGCATCGCTGCGAGAGCAAGGATGGTTAGGGTTCTTAATAATGTTTTCATGGCATGTCCCTAATCGCAATGGTTGTGCCAAGTAGCCTGGATGATGCCGAACCGCTATTTTTGATTAAAATTAAACTTTAAGCTCAAAAAAGCCTGTCACTTTTCGAGCAAATCGTGGTTTTATAAACCACAAGACTGGGCTGACTCGATTTAAGGTTTAGGCATTAACCGTGATTATAGCCTTCTTCGCCGTGGTCAGCGATATCGAGTCCTTGCGCTTCTTCCTCTTCGGTGGGTCTCAGGCCAATCGTTTTTTGAACGACTAAAGCAATGAGAGCAGTGGCCACTATCGAAAGAAGAATGCAAACACCCATCGCGATTAACTGACCTTTAATTACGGATGATACAATTCCTTCTGTTGCTGGATTTACTTGTGGGGAAACGAGTAGGGCAGTGGCGATTGCGCCGATGGTGCCGCCGACTCCATGCACGCCAAAAGTATCTAACGCATCATCGTATTTCAATTTGCTCTTTAAGTACGAGCAAGCCGCGTAAGAAAGTACGCCTGCTAACACACCGATTAATACTGCAGAACCCGTGCTGACAAATCCAGCAGCGTTGGTGATCGTGGCGAGTCCGGCGATTGCGCCCGAGCACAATCCGAGCACCGATGGTTTGCCTCGATGAAAAATTTCCACCACTGCCCACGCCAATGTTGCGGCCGCTGCGCCCAGCGTGGTAGTTAAAAATGATTGTACGGCGATGCCATCAGCGGCGAGCGCTGATCCTGCATTAAAGCCATACCAGCCTGCCCAAAGTAAGCCTGTACCCAGTACACATAAGACCATGCTGTGTGGAGGCATGGCACGTTTACCAAAGCCTTCGCGCGGACCCACGATGAGACAGAGAATAAGTGCCGACCAACCTGATGTCATGTGCACGACGATTCCGCCCGCGAAATCGATGGCCTTGAAAGTGGATTGCGCGTTAGCGATTCCAGAAAAATCTCCCGACTGTCCCCACACGGCGTGAGCCATCGGGTAATAAACAAGTAGCGTCCAAATCGCAGAAAATAACATCACCGCAGAAAATTTCATACGCTCAGCTACTGCACCGATGATTAAAGCGGGAGTGATGGCTGCGAACATTGCCTGGAAGATAGCAAAAGTCCCCGAGGAGATTCTTCCATCATAGTTGCTCGCACCCGCACCGATACCCGCGAAACCGAAGTGCTCGGTACCTCCGAAGATATGACCGAGGTTTGATCCCGCGAGCGATGTGCCAAAGACCAGACTGTATCCAAAGCCCCACCACATGAGTATTCCCATCGCGGTCAGCGCCAGACACTGTGCAGCGATCGACAAAACGTTTTTGCTTCGAACAAGTCCGCCGTAAAAGAGGAACAGTCCAGGGATGCACATCACTAAAACAAGTGCGGCGCTCACAAGCACCCACGCATTGTCTCCGGCGTTTATAGTCGAGGTAGTAGCAAAAATAAGCATGATGCTTTTTATTAAGCAAAGTTTGTGCCAAATTTTAAGCACGCTTACTAACCCACTTGCTTTCGAATAAATTAAGGATAAATAAGTTAATATTAATACTAATGCTGACTAAAATACGACAACTTGCTATAATTTGTGCAATTAGTTCGCCTCTGGTTGCCGCCGAAGTGACTCCTGCCAAGCCTTGGATCGTGATGTTGGACTGGCAGAATGAATCCAAAGAGGTGGTTTCGCATTCAAGCGTCGCAGGCAGCTACGGACGAAGTCGCTCAGGCCTCGAAGCGATTTATAAAACAGATAATAGTGTCATTGATTTAGAATATTATAATTATACCCACGATTTCTCCGGAGCCCTCGCTTCCTCAGATCGCCAGTTTGGCAAGACTAGCGATTTAATGATCACGGGATTTAAGCAATGGAACTGGAATGAAAAATATGCCGTTCAATTAATTTACGCGCTGGAATCAGCCAAAGAAGATTCACTGAGCCTCTCGGATGGATTTCGCTGGGGCCTAGGCGGCGCTGCTCGCTGGAGACCTGAAGCGGAAACGGATTTGTCGATTGGTGTATTACTGGAAGATCGTTTTGAAAACAGCCTCCTTCTTATTCCTTATATCAAATTAATTTGGTCGCCCTGTCGTTATGCCGAAGTCGAATTGCGCGTGAATGGCTTACAAAATGGTTTAATTGTGCGTAGCTTCTTAACGGAAAATAAATCGACCACTCTGGATTTCACCTTCGCTTACGAAACTTTAAGTTTCCAATTAGCTGATACGGCTTACGGCAGCCGCGCGGTCGCTATCGGTGAAGCGGTAGCACGCGTGGGTCTTACACAGTTTCTTGAAAGCTCCGGCACATGGTTTGTACGTGGTACGCTGGAGTGGACTCCCATGAGTCGTTACACTTATAATCACGACAGTGAAACTCAGGCCGTCTTTCAAACCAGTAGCCGCGTGGGCTTAGCTGCCCGCGTAGGTGCTCGCTTCTAATTTTTCCGATGCCGCCTTATCTTCAATGGGTTGAGGCTGATGTTTCCTTCGGAGACCAGAAAATTTTAGAATCACTTTCGCTGTCCGTTGAAGCGGGTGAATTTATTTCCATCTTAGGTCCGTCGGGTTGTGGTAAGTCGACTCTCCTCAGAGTCGCTGCTCAACTCCAAGCTTTATCAGCAGGCGAGTATCACTGCGCGGCTCACGAGCAGGGTTTTGTTTTTCAAGAGCACACGTTATTGCCCTGGCTCAATGCTCAAGAAAATGTGGAATTGCCGATGACATTGCGTGGTGAAAATGCCAAAAAAATTTCTCAACAAAGTCTAAGTCTCTTGGCGATGGTGGGATTAGAGGGCAAAGAAAAATCTTACCCCGATCAGCTTTCGGGCGGTATGCGGATGCGCGTTTCGCTCGCTCGAGCACTCGCCCTCTCGCCTGCATTACTTTTATTGGATGAGCCCAGTGGGGCCTTGGATGAAATGACGCGCAATCAGCTGAATGATACATTGGTAAACTTACATCAGACTCTTAATTTCACGGCACTGCATGTGACGCATAGCGTGCACGAGGCCGCTTACTTGGCTGACCGCGTATTTATTTTAGGCGGGCAGCCGGCGAGAATCATTAAGGAGTTGCGCAATCCATTGCCGCGACCCCGACGTGCCGAGATGCGAGATTCTTTGGACTATCACCACTTTACGGTAGAATGTGCACGGGCTTTAAGATTAAGTTAACTTCAACTTACTTAACTTATAGGGGTTTAACGATTACTAGGATGTCTCCCAAATTACAGTCCATTCTCGGTGTACTCTTTTTTGTGATACCTTTGTCGGCTCGCGAGATTCTCGTTAAAAACGATATTCAATTTAAAGCCGCTTTAAGTGCAGCAGCGAGCGGCGATGTGGTTTTGGTCGAGAGCGGTACTTATTCTAATATTGATATTAAATTTGCTCGTGCGGGAACGGAGAGTCGCCCCTTGATCGTAAAAGCGAAAGTTCCTGGCGAAGTGATTTTAGATGGATCCTCAGTCTGCGATTTTAATTTTCCTTACACGGTCGTGGATGGTTTATTCTTTTATAAAGGATCGATTAATCCGGGGGAGAGCGAAGATAACTCCGTCATAAAATTTAGTTCTCATCATGGCGTTCTGAAAAATGTGGCGATTGTAGACTATAATCCGTCCGACTTTAAAACGTCCTACTATTGGGTATTTTTTGCGGGAAGTAACAACACGGTCGACCATTGTTATTTCAAAGGGAAAAATAATAAACAACCCCTCGTCGGAAATGCGATTGATGAAAGTCGCTACAATGCGGTGAAGTTTTCCTATTTTAAGAATATACCTTATCTGGTGTGTAATGGTCGGGAAAATATTCGCGTCTGGGGTTCAGGAAAATTTGACGAGAAGGGCAAGGATGGAGCTTACTTCACGGTCGAAGGAAATCTTTTTGACCATGCCGATGGTGAAGGAACCGAGATCATCTCTCTTAAATCCAA
>CAIOLH010000230.1 GCA_903859115.1 uncultured Opitutia bacterium
ATGATAGCATTAGGCATTTTAAGATTTGGGCTCATTGAGAAGTTCGACTAAATAATCCGCTAAATAATCGACGCGGCGAAACGGTGAGGTGAGTCGACTCATGGCTTTTTCGTCTACTAGCGAAACTGAGCGACCGACATGTTGCTGGAGGTCGTATTCGAGATCGGCAATTAAAGTTACTAATCCCATACTATCGAGATCGGCTTTGTCGCCAAAGAGTCGAGTTTGCTCAGTCGCCTCAACTAACGCGGGCTTGTGCAACTCTTCACCGAGCTTTTTTAGCCGATTAAGAATGAGCGTTAAAATTTGGGCACGTGTGATCATTAATTATGTAAGCGTTACGGAGAGCTCGGCCTGTCTAATTTAGGCCTTAAACACTTCGGTACTTAGGAAAGAAACTCGTTTCCGTGAGTACTTGAGCGCTCAAGCGATTATAAGCCTCGGGTAGTAAAATCCACTGGGTGGTATAAAATGGTAAAATGACTTTTCCGAAGCCGAACTTAAATTGGTACAAGGAGTCTTTTTTACCGCCTAAGCCGCCGCCCAAATGAAGTAGTTTTTTACCATTGTTTAAATTTTCCCGAATCACCTGATCTAAAATTAGTTTCATGGCTGGATAGTGTGAGATGCCTAAAATACTCCCCGAGAACATATAGTACATGTGATCGCCTTGGGTTATAAAAATTGCCCCAGCTATCATTTTACCATCATGATAAACGGCACGCAAGTCCGGAGCACTTGAATGAATTTTTAGGACAGATTCGAAGTATTTTACGCTAAAGAAGTAATTAATTTTCGCCCCACGTCTGATCATTGTCTGCTCGTATACTTCATGAAAGTCTTGGATTGCTTTGAGATCCGTGGATTTAACAACGGTATAGTTTAACTTTCGGAGAGCTTTAATTTCTTGGCGGTGACCCTCAGCCAGAGATTTTTCATACATATCGGGGGCTTGCATTAAATCCACCGCTAAAACCTTTCCTGTCTCAATAGATTCGGGCAAGCGATAGCGAGTGAAATTAGATTCTCGATTAAAGAAGCTGACACAGTCTCGCTCGGCTAATGCAGCCTTTATTTTTTTAATTCCAGAGGCAAAATCATCAGGGGTGATTGATGAAGAAGTTAAGACCCCGTTATACCCATAAACGGATACTGCATCGATATGGCGATTTTCGTTGGGAATTTTCCTGAAAATAACGGGAAGTCCGATGATGCCTGTAGGCATATTAACGATGATAAGATTGGCCACCCCGCCCATTCTTTCGGAGTCCAAACTAGTATATTCAAAAGTATGATAGATATCCGAATAGCCCAAAACCTTTAAGAGTTTGGTCCATTCGATGGCATCTGAAATGAAGTAAACTTGTTCTAATAAATAACTCAAAATAAGGAGGCCTGTTGTTCGATAAATTCACAAAATTGTTGGGCCAGTTGTGATCGGGAAAATTGATTTTGGGCCAGATGGCGACTGGATTGACCCATCTGCTTACAGCGTACAGGATTATTATACAACTCTAATAGAGAGTTTACTAGAGCAGGTGTATCTTTGGGCGAAACCGCTACCCCACATTGATTTTGCGTAATCATTTCCGCCAACCAACCAGGGTAGTTATTGATCACAGGAATGCCTGCTGAGATATAATCGAAGAACTTATTGGGTGATGTTCCGTAGTAAAAAGCAGGAATATTATCTAAGAACATCAACCCACAATCCAGCTGCGCCGTAATTTGGGCGAGCGCTAACTTGGAAATAGGGGGATGAAAGACGATAGATTCAAGCCGCTCACCAGCGGCTATTTTTTGGAGGCGAGATTTTTCGGAGCCGTCGCCGATCAAGAGAAATTTTATATTTTGGATATTTCTTTTTTTAAGGTCCCGGGCTGCCTCAATAATCGCATCGAGGCCATTGGCTTTACCATGAGCTCCCGTAAAACCGGCCACAAAGTCACCCTGCTTAATACCCTCAATTTTTATCGTGGATTTTGGCTGAGGCTTAAAAATTTCGAGATCACATCCATTCGGGATCAAAGCGATGGGATGATTTTTAGCAGAGCGATGGCGGATGCCTTGCACAATTCCCGGAGAGAGCCCCACACAAGCGATGGAGGATTGATAGGCACATCCCTCAATCGCCCACATTCCGCCCAAGA
>CAIOLH010000231.1 GCA_903859115.1 uncultured Opitutia bacterium
CGTCGTCGTTCTCACTTCGCCGCCTATCAAGAAGCATTTAAACCTTTCCCTGGTGTAACCATGCAGCCCGAAGCCGCTTGGGGTAAGTCGACCCATTGGCTGACGTGTTTGACTATTGATCCCAGTAAATCACGAGCATCCCGAGAGGATGTTAGATTAGCCTTAGAGAAAGAAGAGATTGAAAGCCGCCCCATTTGGAAGCCCCTCCATCTCCAGCCCATATTTGCAAAAGCTGAGTATCATGGCCGCGGGGTGAGCGACCGAATTTTTGAGCAAGGATTATGTGTACCCTCGGGCTCAGGCATGTCGGACAGTGAACGTGACCGCGTGATTAGCAGTATGCTTAAAGTCCTATCAAAATAGTTTTAATTTAAGCTCACAAAATTAAACCGCCTACTCGGCGGTTTTTTTGTGCCCGTTTATTTGGGCTGAGTCTTTAAATTACTAACCCAAGTTTTTACGAAAGTAGGCTATAGATTTCTCAAGACCTTCACGAAGTTGAACCTTGGGCTCCCAGTGGTTTAAAAGTTTTTTAGCCTTGTCGATATTGGGGCAACGTTGCTTGGGGTCATCCACGGGCAGGGGATTGAACACGATGGGGAGCTTGGATCCGACAAGCTCTTGGACTTTTTCGGCGAGCTCGAGCATGGTGAACTCATTGGGATTACCGAGATTGATGGGGCCTGGATTAGTGGGCAGTGAGAGTACACGAACAAACCCTTCAATGAGGTCGTCCACATAGCAGAAGGAGCGGGTTTGTTTTCCGGTTCCATACACTGTGAGTGCTTGGCCTTTTAGTGCCTGTAAAATGAAGTTAGTCACCACGCGTCCGTCATCATCACGCATGTAGGGTCCATAGGTATTAAAGATGCGGACAATACGAGCGTCGACCCGACCAAGGCGTCCAAAGTCAGCACAGAGAGTCTCAGCGGCACGTTTACCTTCATCATAACAGGCCCTAGGTCCGATCGGGTTAACATTTCCGACATAGTTTTCTGACTGAGGATGAACGAGGGGATCGCCGTAAATTTCCGATGTCGAAGCCTGTAGCAGACGCGCCTTATAGCGTTCCGCATTATCGAGCGCATTGAGCATGCCTAATACAGAAATGCGTAGTGTGTAAACAGGGTCGCGTTGATAATGAGGCGGTGACGCCGGGCAGGCCAAATTACAGATTACGTCGCATTTGATATCATAAGGTTTAACCACATCATGTTCGATGAAGTTAAACCGTGGGTTCTTTTGTAATAAAGCGATGTTCGATTTACTACCCGAGTGAAAGTTATCGAGTCCAATGACCTCGTGTCCGTCAGTCAGTAAACGTAATGCTAGATTGGTACCTAAAAACCCAGCCGCTCCAGTGATGAGGTACTTCATTTGAGTATTTTTGTTTAAGTTAACTCTTAAGCCAAGTTATTTTGTATCACCCATAAACTCTTCCATCGTGGCAGCCTTACTAGAGTTAATATTTCGACGATTTATGACCACGAAGAAAGTTTTTACCACGATTTTAAGATCTAACCAAAAGCTACTGTTATCGATGTATGAAACATCGAGCGTAAATTTCTCATCCCAACTGATTGCGTTACGACCATTAATTTGCGCCCAACCAGTCACTCCTGGCTTCATTTCCATCCGACGGGCTTGAAACTTATTATAGCGTGGTAAGTAACGCATCATCAAGGGGCGTGGGCCGACGACGCTCATATCTCCGACGAGTACATTCCACATTTCGGGGAATTCATCGAGCGTGGTGGATCTAAGAAATTTCCCAAAAGGAGTTAGGCGCACTTCATCAGAAAGTAGATTCCCCGCCTCGTCTCTGGCATCTGTCATGGTTCGGAACTTTACCATGCGGAAGGGCTTAGCGTCTTTTCCAGGGCGTTCTTGGATGAAGAAAATCGGTGAGCCGAGTTTAATACGTACTAAAACCCCAACGACTATTAACAGCGGAGAAAACCCAATGAGCCAAGCCAGCGAAAAAATAATATCGAAGGCTCTTTTTAGAAAATGATACATTGGGGTAGTAGTGCACTAATTTTAGATTTAATAAGGGTAGAGCAATACCTATATATAACCCTAGAGTAAAAAGAAACTACTAGAGATTTATTTCACTGATTTCTAAGGCCTTTAATTCAATCGCATTTTCAAACTGAACCTTAAATTCTACTTGTTCGGCCCAAGCGGGAGATGAAATAATCAGCGACCCCGTAGATTCATCGACAATTTGTGATCGAGTAAGGGTACGTTCATGCCCAGTCGAGTCATGGCCTTGGGCGTCACGACCTTTGAAAGTTGCTAACAACATTATTTTTCCACCTACGGGTTTATGTGTTAGGCTAAACTTCAATAATTTTTTCGCACTCGTGGTTTCAGTGTGACGTAAGACACCGCTCTGGTTTTTAAAGATCAACAGACTAGTAGCTTCATTGATTTTCTCAGAATTTTTTCGTAGACTGGTTTCTATCGCCCAATCTTTAATCATCGCTTGAGTAGTCATGGTTGAGCTGAGTATTTTAACGCCCGATTTGTTAGAGGCATGCTCCCAATAAATAATATTTAAACACGGTGCATCTTGTTGGGTAAATTTAAGAAGCTCAGTGTTTAATTCTGGTTTGAGTTTAATCATACTCATCCATTTTTCTCGTGGATTAGTTGGGGTGAATCGGCTCCACTGTATTTTCAGACTTGTGGTACCCCACTTGAAATTAAAGCGGGCTTGTTCGTCTTCTAGTAATTCTTCGCCCTCAAACAGATTTTTAAGCGCCAGAAGGGCTTCATCCGGACTCGTCGGTTGAGCTTTGCGTAGTCTGACGACTTCACGAAAATCTACCACTAAGTTCCAGGCATCTCTAAATTGTTTCAGTCGCCATTGATAATTCTTCTCTCGTTCAGAGGGCTTTTTATTTTTTGCTAATTCTGTTTCTGCAACCGCAAGGTTTTGCGCAATCTTCTCAATGGCTTGATCACTCAGAATTTCGCCAGCAGCTTCCTCAAAGAATCCATATAGCCATTGATTTTTTCCTTGGGCTTGGGCTGTACAAATCCATTCATTTTCAACAATACCGAAAATAGTACGCATGGATTCATGCGCTGGTCCGTAAGCACTTTTAAACCACTGATTTAGTAATGCCTCAGAATCGGCTGTTGGATTTTCCAATAATTTTGACCCTACCCAGGCCTTCGGGGCATCGAACGCCCAAAGGGGATACAACTCAGCATACCAACCGGTGACACCGATTTGATTGAGCGATTTAATGCTTTTTGTTTGGGCCGAGAAATTGACGCGTGGAATGC